>NZ_QEHP01000069.1:0-9542 GCF_003094695.1 Chryseobacterium sp. HMWF035
TATTTAGACTTAATAAAAATAATATTTGAATGATATTTGTCACTTTATAGAAAAATCGTACAAATCAAAGTTTAACAGATTTCTTAGTCTTTGGAAATTAAAATATTTTAACTTCGGGAAAGCTGATCTAATTTTTTAAGTAATGTCGGAATTCTGAAATTTCCGTGCATCTGTTCTACCTTTTGTTTAATTTCATCTACTTCAGTTCCTTTTGCAGTAAGAAACAAAGGCGTTTTACTTTCTCCCCGATAAACGATTCTTCTTCCGGAATCCGGACTGTTAAAACCGTTCTTTGCAATTCCGACTACCGGAAATTTTTGGTCTAAAGCTTCGTAAAGATGCCCTCCAAGTCCTATTTTTCCTTCTTCATCCAGAGTTACATAGCCATCGATAATGATAACATCGCCTTGCTGAAGTTGAATTTTATTTAAAAGACTGAGAATACAGGGTAATTCTCTTTTGTAAAAAGCTCCGCTTTCGTAATCGGAAGTAATCGTTGTTTTTTCTGTGAAAATTTCTGTTTCCTGTTCAGAATTCCAATCCTGAAAGGCTAAACAGACTGTATGGGCATAATCGTCGTAATAATAGGTATCGAAAGCGTAGATCATTCTTCGTTTGTAGTTGATTATTGTTTTTAAATGATGGTAATGTAGTTTTCTCTTAACTGCAATTGATTAAAAAAATTCTCCGAAATGCCACAAAATTCCGCAAGGATCATGCACAAAACATTCTTTTCCCCAATCCATCGTTCTCAAAGGCAAAATTCTTACTTTCTCATATTTTTCAGTAAGATGTAAACTGATAAGTTCCTGATAAAATTCGTCTGTATTTTCAACTTCTACAAAAAGCATGGTGTTATCAATCCATTCTTTTACATAAGCATCCTGAAGATAAAAAGCAGTCTCATTCCATTTAAACAGAGACATTTTAGCATCCAGAACCACCTCTTCAAAACCGAGATCACGGTAAAAACTCCTGCTGATTTCAAAATTTTCAGAGCCTATAAAAGGACGCATTGATTTTATATTCTGTTTCATATTATCTGTTTTTCCAGTTATTATAAGTCATTTCAAATTTTATTTCATTCTTTCCGTGAACTCCGTTTTCTGTCCATCCGGATTTTCTGTAGAATATCTCCGCTCTTGTACTTGGAGAAGTGCTCAGCCAGATTTTCTCATTCGTCTGGGCAAAATACCAGTTGAGCATCGTATCGTGAAGTTTTCTCCCGATTCCTTTGTTCTCAAATTCCGGATGAACAAAAAGCGCCCAGATGCTTTTCTCTTTCATATCTACAATTCCGAATCCCGCAATTCTGTCATTATCTTCACAAACCCAGCCTTTCCCTCTGTTAAAAAGAAAGTTCTCACAATCCTGATTTGTAACAAGATTGGGATCAGATAACGTGTTTTCTTTCACCGAATTTCTTACGATTTGGATCTGTGGAATATCTTTCAGCTCAGCTTCACGGATTTTCATGCAAATTTTAATTTAAATAAAAAGGCAAACTGCTGATCTGCTAATTTGCCTTTTGTATTGTATTTTTTAATTCAATTATTTCTTATCAACAACGATTCTGTCTGGTCTGTTAGCGATTTCCCAAGCCGTTGTAAAAACCAGTTGGGTTCTTTTAGCCAGCAGATTATAATCTATTTTCTCTACATCATCCGTTGGTTTGTGGTAATCTTCGTGGATTCCGTCAAAGAAAAATGCTACCGGAACATTATTTTTAGCGAAATTATAGTGATCTGATCTGTAATACAGTCTTTCCGTATCATTCGGATCGTCATATTTATAATTTAACTCAAGATTATTGGTTTTTTTGTTTGCCGCTTCATTAATTACTTTTAACTGAGAACTCAGCATTTCAGATCCAATGACATATACATACTGTTTTCCTCTGTTTTCAGGATCATCACGACCGATCATATCGATATTCAAATCAACCACGGTATTGGCTAAAGGAAAAACCGGATTATCCGTATAAAATTCAGAACCAAATAAACCATGCTCCTCTCCTGTTACGTGAAGAAATAAAATGGATCTTTTCGGGCCGTTTCCTGCTTTTTTAGCTGCCTGAAAAGCTTTTGCAATCTCCATTACCGCAACCGTTCCGCTTCCGTCGTCGTCTGCTCCGTTGTAAACTACTCCGTTTCTTGTTCCTACGTGATCGTAATGACCGGAGATCACAACAATTTCTTCCGGCTTTTCAGATCCTTCGATAAATGCCAGAATATTTTCGGAATCAGGAAGATTTCCGCCACCTCTTTTCTTCATGAAATCAGACGGAACTCTCTGATAATAGGTTCCCAAAGCTTTAGGATAAGAAATTCCTAAGCCTTTATAGTAATTCACCATGTATTCTCCTGCTCTTTTTTGTCCCGGACTTCCCGTATCTCTACCCTCCATTTCATCGGAAGCAATTACGTACAGGTTTTTCTTTAGATCTTCTGCCTTAATTTCCTTATAGGCAGCCAAAAAAGCTTTATCACCTTTTGCGACAGATGAAGTTTGAGTTGTCCCTGCATCGGCTGCATTTTTTGCCGTTCCGCAGCTTACCAGTACAGCAAGTGAAAATAGTGGAATGAATAATTTTCTCATTATGGAATAATTTGCCTAAAAATAACAAAAAATATTTAATCTTTTACGGATTGCTATTTTTCTTATATTTGAAATAAATGCAAAAAGTATGGAGAATATCTACGGATTCAATCATTACTCTTTTTTTACTGAAATGTCTGAACTGGCAACCCAAAACAACAGTTTTGATCTGTCTTTAGGTTTGCCGGATTTTGATATCGACCACCGTTTGCGGGAGTATCTGAAAGAAGCTGCAGATCTTAACAGCCATAATTATGAACCACTTGCAGGAAATCCGCTTCTGATAAAAAATGTAATCCGTTTTAATCTCAAAAGAAAAAACAGCATCCGATTACAGAAAAATGAAGTAACCGTTGTTCCCTGTGCAACTTTTGCTTTATATACTTCCCTTAAATCTATTCTGAATCAGGGAGATGAAGTTATCGTTATACAGCCTTCTTATTACACGTATGGTCCTTCTATTTTTCTGAATGGAGGCATTCCTGTCTATTATGATCTTGACAATGATTTTTCGGTAAATTGGGAAAAACTGCAAAGTTGCATTTCTGAAAAAACAAAAGCCATTATTGTAAATTCTCCACAAAATCCAACCGGAAAAATATGGTCTGAAAGCGACTGGAATCAATTATACAGCATCATTAAAGATCGGGAAATTTATCTGATTTCGGAAGAAATTTACGATACGTATTGTTTTGACGGAAAGGAACATTACAGTTCGTTTCTTCATCCTGAACTCAAAAAAAGAACCTTCTGCATTTTTTCTTTTGGAAAAATGTTTCATTCTACCGGATGGAAAGTCGGCTATCTTTTAGCACCTGAAGAATTAACGGCGAAATTCCGCTGTCATCAACAGTATATTTCCTACAGTGCAAACGCGCCCTGTCAGTACGCAATAGGCAAATATCTGGAAGTTTTTGATCCTTCACAGAACCAGATTTTAATGCAAAAAAAACGCGATCTTTTTAATGAACTGATTACAGAAACGCCTTTCATTGTTGAACAAAAAGCAGAAGGCGCCGTTTTTCAAATCGTGAATTTCAGAACTGTTTCAAAAACAATGACAGACGTAGAGTTTTCGAAATGGCTTACCATCGAGAAAAAAGTAGCGTGTCTGCCTTTATCTGCTTTTTACAATTCCAGAAAGAATTCAGATTATGTAAGATTCAGTTTTGCTAAAAATGATGATCTGATTATTGATGCGCTTGAGTATTTAAAAAAGCATCTTTAAAATCACTGCAAGCGTAAAGATCTTCAACTTTTTAGATTTCTCCTTTGTCGAAATGACAGCATGAAATATTTTGTTTCGTTGGTTGAGCAGATTTCTTGGCAAGAAAATTTAAATGATATTTAAAACAAAAGCACCGCATGATGCAGTGCTTTCAATATTTAAAGTTGATTTTTACAGAGACAAAACTCTTACATCAATTCTTCTGTTTTTTGCCATACACTCATCGGTATCGTTGGCTGCGCAAACAGGATGCTGAGAACCGTATCCTTCTGCTTCCACCCTGTCTCCGGAAATCCCTAGTTCCAGCAGTTTCAGTTTTGCAGTCTGAGCTCTCAGATTGGAAAGTTTCTGGTTACTCTCTTCATTTCCTGAATTATCGGTATAACCTCCCAATTTGATCTTTAAAGTTGGATAGGCATTCATAATTTCAACTAAATTTAATAACTGTACTTCAGAACCCGCTTTTAAATCACTGGAACCTGTCTCAAAGTAAAGATTTTCTATCGTAAACCATTTATTCGGATCCAAAATTCCCTGATCTTTATTTTTAACCGAATTGTACATCTGATACAACTGGCTTCCTTCTCCTATTTTTATCTTTTTTCCTCCGTTCAACTGAATCTCCTGAATATTTCCTGTATCATAGACAAAGTCACCGCTTTCATTAACGTAGCCTTTAATTTCCTGTGGAACAACAGCTACTGCTCCTGTCGGATTATTCATTGAAACACCTGAAATACCTGTTAAAGCTTCAATTTTCGCTTTTCTGTTGGCATCTATTTTATCTTTGTGTAAAACAGCGAGTGTGGGAGCAATCACCAGAGAAACAATCGACATCAGTTTAATCAAAATGTTCATCGAAGGTCCGGAAGTATCTTTGAACGGATCTCCTACCGTATCTCCCGTTACGGAAGCTTTATGGGGTTCAGAACCTTTGTAATAAGTCTTTCCGTTGATATCGACTCCTTTTTCGAAAGATTTTTTAGCATTGTCCCAAGCTCCGCCTGCATTATTCTGGAACATTCCCATTAAAACACCGCTTACTGTAGCTCCGGCAAGAAAACCTCCCAAAACTTCAGGTCCGAAAATAAACCCGATGAGCAAAGGAGAAACGATGGCAATAGCTCCCGGAAGCATCATTTTTCTGATGGAGGCATCAGTGGATATGGCCACACATTTTTCGTATTCCGGCTGTGCTTTTCCTTCTAAAATTCCCGGAATTTCGCGGAACTGTCTTCTAACTTCTTCTACCATTGCCATTGCAGCCTGTCCCACTGCGGTAATTGCCAATGATGAAAAGATAAACGGAATCATTCCGCCGACAAATAATCCGGCAAGAACATCGGCTCTGTAAATGTCAATTCCGTCAATTCCTGCAATTCCAACAAAAGCCGCAAATAAAGCTAAAGCCGTTAAAGCAGCAGAAGCAATCGCAAAACCTTTTCCTGTGGCTGCCGTTGTATTGCCTACTGCATCAAGGATATCCGTTCTCTCACGAACTTCTTTGGGAAGTTCGCTCATTTCAGCAATTCCTCCTGCATTGTCCGCAATCGGTCCGAAAGCATCAATTGCCAACTGCATGGCTGTTGTCGCCATCATTCCGGCTGCTGCGATTGCAACACC
This sequence comes from Chryseobacterium sp. HMWF035, assembly GCF_003094695.1. Lineage (NCBI taxonomy): Bacteria > Pseudomonadati > Bacteroidota > Flavobacteriia > Flavobacteriales > Weeksellaceae > Chryseobacterium > Chryseobacterium sp. HMWF035. Next base: position 5,450 of record NZ_QEHP01000069.1, read on the forward strand.
ATATAATCCTGCGCAAAGATATGATCCGTAAATTCCGCCTGCCAAAACAATAATCGGAAGCAGTGTAGATTCCATTCCTACAGAAAGTCCGCCAATGATGTTGGTTGCATGACCTGTTGAGGACTGTCTTACAATGCTTGAAACCGGTCTTTTACCCATCGCTGTATAATATTCTGTAATGATGCTCATTAAAGTACCTACAACCAATCCTACCATAATTGCCCCAAAAACGCCCATTTTAGAGAATTCATGTCCTCTGAGAACCATTTTGTCGGGCAAGATATAATTTACCAAAAAATAAGACGCTACAGCGGTAATCACAATGCTTCCCCAATTTCCAAGGTTTAAAGCATTCTGAACGCTTGATGTGGAAGAATCTTCATTGTCATTAATTCGGACAAACAGGGTTCCGATCATTGAAAAAATGATTCCTGTTCCGGCAATCAGCATTGGGAGAAGAATCGGGGCAAAACCACCGAAAGAATCCTGAGAAATGGTTTCTCTTCCCAAAACCATGGTTGCTAAAACCGTTGCTACGTAAGAACCGAATAAATCGGCTCCCATTCCGGCAACATCTCCTACGTTGTCTCCTACGTTATCTGCGATAGTTGCAGGATTTCGAGGATCGTCTTCGGGAATTCCGGCTTCTACTTTTCCTACCAGATCGGCTCCTACATCTGCTGCTTTGGTATAAATTCCGCCACCCACTCTTGCAAAAAGGGCAATGGATTCAGCTCCCAGAGAAAATCCTGTAAGAATCTCAATTGTTCTTTCCATTTCTTGGGAATCCACGGTTGCGTCGGGTGCAAAAATCTGTTTGATGATTAAGAATAAAGCTCCCAATCCTAAAACAGCCAAACCGGCAACGCCCATTCCCATTACGGAACCTCCTGTAAAAGAAACTTTTAAAGCTTTAGAAAGGGATGTTTTGGCAGCCTGTGCCGTTCTTACGTTGGCTTTTGTAGCGATTTTCATCCCAATGAAACCCGCAGATGCGGAAAATATTGCTCCGACTATAAAGGCAATCCCGATACTCCAGTGGGAGTTGGCATTGCTCATCCCCATCACCGCTAAAAGAATCGCTACCACAACTACGAAATAGGTTAAAATCTTGTACTCGGCTTTCAGGAAAGCCATTGCACCGTCAGCAATATGTCCGCTGATAATTTTCATTTTTTCATTTCCGGCATCCTGCTTACTTACCCAGTTACTCTGAAAAAAAGTATACAGTAAAGCAACGACACCAAAAATTGGTACTAACACAAATAGATCCATAGTTTAATATTTTTTTGGTAATAGATTATTAAATATAACGAATAATTTCTATGGATTATGTTAAAATCTTTATAAGTATTTCAAAATTAGCAGTTAAACGATTAAACGGATTGAATTTATTATGCTTGAAGCAACTGATGTAAAATATATGCTGATTAGAGAAATCAAAAGAACAATGTTGCAAAAATTTTTGGTGGAATGAAAATCTCTGAGGTTTTGGTTAGCAATCTATTAAGAGTGATAATTACTAGCCCTGATTGGAACGACATCCTTTTTTGTTGCGGGCGGAGCATAAACTGGAGGTTTACGAACGTAGTTCAGGAGCCCGTAACAAAAAAGATACAGTGGAAAGCAGGAAACAGCTCCTAAATTAATGAAAGATTGACAATATCTCGTTTTTTATGTTTTCGAAAGGTATGATTTCGGAATTTTCAATAAAAATATAAAAACGATCAAAAAGAAAAAGGATAAACGAAAACCGTCTATCCTTTAATTTATCCGAAATAAAGAGAATTTATCCTCCGTATTTGTTTGAATAATCTTCCTGAGAAGCTTTGATTACTTTTTTAGCGTGCTCTGCTCCGTAAACTTCCTGAATTCTGCATTTTGCAGGCTCATCCGGTAAGTTCTTGTAAGTAAGGAAGTAGTGCATTAATCGTTTCACTTCTGCTTCCGGCAGTTCTGAAATATCTCTGAAATGTCCGAATGCGTGATCTCCGATCATTACTGCTACGATTTTATCGTCTGCTTCACCTCCATCGATCATTTTGAAACCTCCGATTGGAATAGCTTCCATTAACAAACCTCCTGCGTGAATGTTGTGAGAGCTTAAAACGCAGATGTCTAGCGGATCGTGATCTCCCATCGTAACGTCTGTAGCGCCTCTTTCAACTGCTAAATTCATTACTGCGCTGTCGCAATAGGTTCTTGGAACAAAACCGTATAATGCCGGAATAATATTTGAGAATTTCTGAGGTCTGTCTACCTTTAAAAATCCTGTTTCTTTATCTACTTCGTATTTAATAGTGTCTGAAGGAACGATCTCCACGAAAACATTTACAACATTTGGCGCATCTTCTCCTGCAGAAATTCCGTGCCATGGATGTGCTTTAAAATTTGGAATCATTATTTAAAATTTATTTTTTTAGTTAAGCTATTATTAAAATTTCTTTTCTTAAATCTTCAATGGTCATAGAAATATAGTCTTCTCCTTCCATATAGTTCATCAGAAAAATAGTTTTGAACTCATCAAGGTTTGCATTTCCGTTGATTCCTTCATAGGTTCTGTGAAGAAGTTCTATAACTGCGTTTTTGGAATCGACAATGTTTTTCCATGAATTTTTGGTGATGTACAATTGCTGTGAAGCGTTGTAATCGAATTCTTCATTGATCGCTTTTTCAGTCAGAAAAATAAATTCATGAGCTGCAAGACCTTTATCAAACCTCTGGATAAGATTGGACGGTTTTAATCTTTCCATAAATAGCGTCATTCTTTCGTAAGACTGGGTTTTATTTTCGGAATTGGACTTTACAGAAAGTAATCTGATTTCCTGCTCTTTAAGTTTAATATAAGTAAATACAAACTGTCGAAGCAAAACCAGAAAAGGTATTGCAATAATCAATGCAAAAGCATAGGGTAAATATCCTGAAAAACTTGTCATAATTTGAGGTAGCAAAATTAGTAATTATTTGGCTATTTTTCTATAGTATCAGCTAATATTTGCTTTTTCGAATTCTGATACGCAATTAACGACAATATTATGACTAAATAAAACCCAACCATCATTCTGTTTACTAATGTAGGAAACATTATAAAACGTAATGATACAGTAAGATAAACAGCAACATACAGACCTAAAAAAATTAAACTTTTTCTGTTTTTACTAATGATTAATCTATAATCTAAAATAATAATGATAAAAATTAGCAGTAACGGGAAGTAAGATGTATTCCATTCAAACAGTATTTTTCCTTTCACACAGTTTAAATATTCACGAAAATTAAATACATCGGGATTTGAAATCGGATACAGCTGAACTTTTGTAAACTGGTTCATAAACAAAACAGACCACGGGATCTGGTTAAAATATTGTATGATTGCGAAAGTTAATGCAAAATAGCCAACTGAAAATAAAATTTCTTTTGATTGAAATTTAAAATCCTTTCTGAAAAAGTATAATAGTACAGATAGAAATGTATAAAAAATAAAATATTCTGGCCTTGTAAGAATACATAAAATTCCAAATATTGAAGAAACAAAAAGATTTCTTTTCATTAATACAAAATAAAAACTAAGTAATAAAAGTAATGTAGAAAAGCCATCCGGAGTAGCATGTCTTGAGGTATCTAACAGAGGTTTGAATAATGAGATCAAAATGGTTAAAATAAAAGCCAGATAATTATTTCTAAGTATTTTTTTTAAAAAAATAAAAATCAGAATGACGATTAAGACATAGGAAATAATAGTAATAAGAAAAGTAGATGTTGAAGCAGAAAATCCAAACTTAAAAAAGACTGAGTTTATTAAATTGTAAAACGGTTTTACCGTAAATAACTGAAGTTCTTCTTCATACATTTTAGGATTTTCAGATAAATTCTTATAATAACTGTTATCTCCGATCGCCTCTTCTTTCCTTTCCATATTTACCTTACCTGTATCCGGATCTTTTTCTTTAAGTTCACTATAAACTTTTTTATGGATCTCTTCAATTTTCATATCAGGGAAATTAGCTTTATATACTAATCCCATGTAAGCTTCAATATCTGAATTGTAATATTGATGTGTATAGAGATAATATGTCATTAAACATAAATAAAG
>NZ_QEHP01000070.1:0-7681 GCF_003094695.1 Chryseobacterium sp. HMWF035
ATGAAATACTAACTATTCAAGAGGGAAATTTGATCGATTCTAAAATTTTCAGTCATGAAGAATATATTAATTTTAAATATAATCATTATCTGAATTTTATAAATTCTGATGAATATGAGATTTATAAACAAAGCTTATTGATACAAATACAGAATATTACAAAGAAAAAAGAGAACTTCATCCAAATTTAGCTACGTGGAAGAAATTTGTATTTAATGAAGATGAATTAAAACGAAGTATAAAAAGACATATACTTTCTTTTATAAAAAAATCCATCAGAAAAAACTAAAAACACACAAATGAAAACATTCTCCCTCACAGGCGGCGCGAGAATCGGCAGAGCCAATGCAACCTACCCTTTCGCAAATTTATACGTAGACGAAAATACCCTGAAAATAAATGCCTCACTGGCAGGAAATCTTATCTTTCAGCCACAGGATATTATTTCGATAAAACCCTATTCTTCGGTTCCCTTCATCGGAAAAGGTATCAAAATTCTGCACAGAGTTGAAAACTACAATCAGCACGTTGTGTTCTGGACAATGACAGATCCTGAATTTGTAATCAGCGAAATTAAAAAGACCGGATTTTTGGAGAAAACTAATTTTCCTTTAACCGAAAAAGATTTAACGATCGTTCAACAGCAAAAACAGGGCGGATTTCCATTAAAACCTTTTGTGAAAATCGTTGTTATAGTAGTTTGGAATGCTCTTTTTTTATATGATTTTATTCCGTTCTTTTTAGGAAACAATGAAAAACCCCCTTTTGGCAAGGGAGTCTGTACAGCATTGGGATTACTTTTTACTACAGCTTTACTCACCTTAATTTCAGGAGATTTCCGAAAACTGATTTTAAAAGAAGGCAGAACACTGGAAGATATAAAAAAGTCAGCTATTTTTATCTTACTGATCAGCGGAATTATGTTTACCGCTTTTCTTACTTTTGCTTTATCATAACTTAATAAGATGATTTCTAAAAAGTTACTTCGCATCAATATAGCTGTTTTATCCCTGCTTATCGTTGTTTATACTTTAGGAAATTATCTTATTCTTTATCCGATAAAGTTTGATTTCCTGACCGTTATTTCGGAAAGTCAGCCGCATTATCTTCTTTTTATTATTGCTTTTTTTGTTCTTATTTCATGGTTAATAAGCCATGTCAGAATTAAGAATTTAAATCCTAAAAACAGATTTCTTCTGACTTTTACCATTTTGTGCGGAATAATGCTTTTATGGATAGGTTATTATAATCTAAGCACTTTCTTTAATACCCGAAAGGCGATTACGAAAAGTGAAAATGAATACATTCAACAGGCAAAAGAAGACATTAAAAATGATCAGGTTACTTTTAGATTTACCGGAGGATTTGAATTACCAAACAATGACCGTAAAATTGATATAAAAATTGACAGCATTCAACAAAAATATGGAGTCCGAAGCCAAAATACAGGCTGCATTGTAGACGAAATTGATGGTAAAGCTCAGGAAAAATATATCGAAACAGTAAAACCGTACTTAGAAAAAAGAAATGGAAAAAGCTGGGAAAGTAAAATGCAGAGTGAAATCAACAAACTGAAATTAGCCGAATTATCTACTCAAAAATAATTTTCATTAATAATCTAGTTTCTAAGAAAAAATCGTTAAATTTAAAACAAACTAACAATCAGTTATTTAAATTGATTTTAATAACCTTAAAAACTATAAACATGAAATTATCTCAACATCAGTTATCTGAAAATTCAGGATAAATTATTTCTTTTTTATCGTCATACAGGACGGATGCTTAATTCATCCTTTCATCTAATTTTTACTTCTTAAAAAACGCTCAGCCATGAAAATAGGAATCTATATATCCGGATTGGGAATTTCAAAAAGTAACTCGGTTGAAAATTATGCAGAACGGTTAAAAAATGAAATCAATTTCAATACAAATGGTTACCAGTATGAGACCAAAATCGAAAAAATCCATTACAGCAAAAACAGGGAAAGTACCGTTGTAAGCATTTTCGAAAAAGAATCACCCGAAAATCCTGTTTACAAATTTTACGATTTTAAGTACAACGAAATTCTCACCGAGGATTTCAAAGGAAGGACGCTTATTTACAAAAGTCTCTGGCTTTTCGCATTGGTTATCAGGAAATTTCCATTAATCATCAAACGGATTTTTATTCCCCAAAACTATTCAAGACCGGGACAGTTAATGTATGTTTTCTCCATATTTTTAATTTTATCGCTTTCTTTAGTTCTGATGTTTCCTGCCGTTCTCGAAGCTACAGGTCAGTTTTTCTCAAAGGAAAGCGGAAAAATGACTGAACTGAGGAAGCAGATTCCCATCGGAGACCTGAAATATATTTCGATGAAAGGAATTTTTATTGATCTTCCTAATAAACGCTATATTGGTATAGATTTTAACTGGTTTTCTAAACTGATTATTTTATTTACAGCGCTCTTGGTATTGCTTGTTCCGAACGCCAATACCATTATCACAGATCTCGCCACCAATTTTGTCTGCGCCAACGATTATTTACAGCACGGATCAAAAAAACAACTGATTCAGGGAAATTTAGAACATCTAGTAGATTATATTACGGAAAACGAAAAAGGCTGTAAAATTCATTTTCACGCCTACAGTTTCGGAAGTGTTCTTGCGTTGGACTATGTCTTTCCTTATGGTGTAAAAGCCTCTAAAAACGCTTTACAATACTGCGAAGCCATCGTTACTATCGGAACGCCTTATGAATTTGTAAATTCTTATTATCCTGAATTTTACAACAATCGCCAAACCCAACCCGGAGATCAGCTTCAGTGGTTGAATGTGTACTCTGCAGCCGATGCTTTAGGTTCCAACTTCAGAAAAGACGGAATTGCCGGAGACTCTGAAATCTCTTTCAAAGGAGCTTCCAATAAGCCGTTTAATATCAACTATGAGGTTTATCCTATCGGAAAATTCAGCATTATTGATTTTATTATGCTCTACAGCATCAAAGTTCATGATATGTACTGGGACGAAAATACGGAAGGACAAAGCTGTCTGGGACTGGTTTATCAGGAAATGAAAGGGAAAGGTTTGATATAGAAAATTTATTATTTTACAGGTTCATAAAAATAAGGCGGTCGCACTCCCATTGGCGGAACCACAAAAGATCCTTTATTCGAAAAATAAGTAAAAAACCCGTTTTCTTTGTTTGATTTATCAGGATAAAAAATTAATTCTACAGATTTTATTTTATCAGAATCATTTTGAATTTCACCCATCTCGAAATATTCAAATACAAAAGGATCATCCGGAAAATCATAATAAGTAATTTCCTTTTTATCAAAGTCGATATAAGCATTCTGATTTTTATCTCTGAATAATTTTTGAGTTCTAAAATAATTTTCGATATCACTTTTATTATTAAATGGAATAAATGCTGCCTTAGGATTTGCAAACAAATAATCACTAACCGATTCTGTACTTAATCCTAGAAGCGTAAGTTTTTTTCCTTCAAGTCTAAAATAAAAATGATAAGTCCCACCCTGATTTTTTGAAATTCCTATCGCAAAAAAATTACAGGATGTTTCAAGTTTTCTGTTTTCTTTAAAAAATGATTCTGAATGTGATGTATATGTATTATCAAAATCTCTTAAGGAAAAATCACCTTTATTTTGTTTAACGAAAAATCCTGTTTTAGAAAATTCACAATCGCCTAAATAAATGGGAGAATCTGTAAAATTTACATTTTCAAAAACATCCTGATTAAACCAGTCAATTTCATCTTCTAAAGTAGAATTTATTCTCAGAATAGGATATGGACCGTCATGATAAAAAAGCATCATTCCTAAATCAGCATCAATGTATTTATCGATATTTTCAGCTTTATGAGAATTAAAATCTTTAACAAAATTTGTAAAAACAATAAGAGAATCTTCTTTTACATATTCTTTTGTTTCCTTAGTAATTTTTTTCACTTCGGAGCCATTTTCATTATGTTCTTTTTCACGTAAATTAAAAAAGAAAACAGAAGAAATTACAATAATAAAAAATGCAGTAAGAATATATAGTTTTGTTTTTTTCACAGTTTGAGTTTTTTCTAAGCCTTACATTTGAAACTAATTGTTTGAGAAAAAATGCTTCAACACACTCAGCAGGATATCTCTAATACTAACTACCTTATTTTAGCGGCTCATTCGTAGCGATGTCATGCTGAGCTTGCCGAAGCATCTCAGAATTTTTTAATATTAATGCGCTTCCAGCCAGTTATTCCCTACTCCAACCTCAACCAATAGCGGAACCTGCGTTTCAACGGCGTTTTCCATTTCCATTTTAATGATGTTTTTGGCAACTTCCACCTCATCAATCGGGGCTTCAAAAATTAATTCGTCATGCACCTGAAGCAGCATTTTTGTCTGCAATTTTTCCTTTTCCAGTTCTTTCTGAATTTTAATCATCGCCATTTTTACCACATCTGCTGCGCTTCCCTGAACAGGAGCATTCACTGCATTTCGTTCCGCGTGACCGCGAACGACAAAATTATTGGAATTGATGTCTTTTAAATGGCGTTTTCTGCCTAAAAGTGTTTCCACATAACCGACTTCACGGGCTTTTCTTACCTGTTCCGCCATGTATTCTTTCAGTTTTGGATAGGTTTCAAAATAGGCTTCAATCATTTGTTTGGCTTCTGTTCTTGAAAGTCCGGTCTGCTCTGCCAATGCAAAAGCGCCCTGTCCGTAAATGATTCCGAAGTTTACGGTTTTTGCCTGACTTCTCTGTGTTTTGGAAACTTCTTCCAATGGAATATTGAACAGTTTCGCCGCGGTAGAAGCGTGAATATCTTCCCCGTTCTGGAATGCTTTAATCATATTGTCTTCCCCGGAAATTTCGGCAATCAGACGCAGTTCGATCTGGGAATAATCGGCAGAAATAATTTTCTTTCCTTCTGCTGAAACAAACGCACCACGAATTTGCTGACCTCTAAGAGTTCGGATCGGTATATTCTGTAAATTCGGGTTTACACTCGCCAAACGACCTGTTGCAGCCGTAGTTTGCGAAAAATTGGTATGAACACGGTTGTCTGTTTTTTCAATCTGTGACGGTAATGCATCAACGTAGGTTGATTTTAATTTCTGATAGGTTCTGTATTCCAGAATATGCTTGATGATTTCGTGCTTTGAAGACAGTTTTTGAAGGACATCTTCCGAAGTTGCATACTGTCCGGTTTTTGTCTTTTTCGCTTTCGGGTCGAGCTGCATTTTTTCAAATAAAATTTCACCCAGCTGTTTTGGAGAATTCATATTAAATTCTTCCCCTGAAATTTCAAATATTTTGGATTCGAGTTGTCTTAGATCGTTCTCAAGATCAATACTTTCCTGAGCCAGCCATTTTTCGTCAAGAGAAATTCCCTCCAGTTCCATTTTTGCCAAAACTTCCATCAAAGGCATTTCTATACTGAAGAATAAGTCTTCTAAATTTTCTTTTTTAAGCTGCGGCGCAAACAATTCGTACAACTGGAAAGTTACGTCTGCATCTTCTGCAGCGTAATCGGTCTGCGTTCTGAGATCCGCATCACGGAAAATGCCTTGTTTTTTTCCTTTTTTACCGATGATGGTTTCGATGGAAACAGGTTTGTAATTTAAGTAAACTTCCGAAAGATAATCCATCCCGTGTCTTCCGTCCGGATTTAAAAGGTAATGCGCAATCATGGTATCAAACATGGCTCCTTTTACCGTAATATCGTATCTTTTAAGGATTTTATAATCGAATTTTAAGTTGTGCGCTACTTTTACCAGATCTTCTTTCTCGAAAAACGGTCTGAAAATTTCCAGTGTCTGTAAAACTTCTCCCTGATCTTCGGATAAAGGAACATAATACGCCAATCCTTTTTTGTAGGAAAAACTCATCCCGACCAATTCGGCTTCCAGTTCATTAAGAGAGGTGGTTTCGGTATCGAAGCAGACTACTTTTTGTTTTAATAAATTATTGACTAAAATTTTCTGTGCTTTCGGATTATCTACAAACTGATAAAGGTGATCATTCTGCTCAATCGTCGATTTTGTGGATGTTGCCTGATCGAGATCTTCATAAGTGGCAAAAAGATCCAACTGTCCTACTGCCTGTGCAACTTTTTGCTGAGGAGTTGTTTCCGTAACGGTTACTTCTACTTCTGTAACCACATTTGGCGCTGCAGCCAGAGCAAAAGCACGATAAAGGTTTTCGTATAATCTCCGGAATTCTATTTCTTCAAAAACTTCTTTTACTTTCTCAAAATCAGGAGTTTCCAGATCGTACTGTTCCTGATGAAATTCTACAGGAGCATCGCAGATAATGGTCGCTAATTTTTTGGATAAAATTCCTCTTTCGGCTGAAGCTTCCACTTTTTCTTTCAGCTTTCCTTTAAGCTGATTGGTGTTGGCTAAAAGATTTTCTATGCTTCCGAATTCTTTCAGGAATTTCATGGCTGTTTTTTCACCAACGCCTTCCAGTCCGGGAATATTGTCGACTGCATCTCCCATCATCGCAAGAAAGTCGATTACCTGTTTCGGGTCTTCAATTTCGTATTTGGCTTTGACTTCTTCAACGCCTAAAATTTCAATGTCACCACCTTTAAGTCCCGGTTTATAAATTTTGATTTTATCGGTTACAAGCTGTGCAAAGTCTTTATCCGGCGTTACCATGAATGTGACGTAGCCTTCTTTTTCTGCTTTGCAGGCAATGGTTCCGATTACATCATCTGCTTCATATCCCGGAACTCCCAAAATGGGAATGTGCATTGCCTCTAAAATCCTGTGAATGTATGGAATCGCATTTTTAATGGCTTCAGGCGTTTCGCTTCGGTTCGCTTTATAATCTGAGAAGTCTTCCGTTCTTATACTTGCCTCTCCTACATCAAAAACCACTGCCAAATGAGTTGGTTTTTCTCTTCTGATCAGTTCAATTAAAGAATTCGTAAATCCGAAGATGGCAGAAGTGTCCAGACCTTTACTTGTAAGCCTCGGATTTCTGATTAATGCGTAATATCCTCTGAAAATCATCGCATAAGCATCGATGAGAAATAACCTTTTATCTTGTGTTGCGTCCATATTTTCCATAAGGAACAAAGATAAGAAATTACTTTTCTTTTTCTTTTGTGTTGAATTAAAATAACGGTACGAATTGTCTTCTGAAAGAATCTAAATGTTGAATTCTATTCTAAATATTTTTCTTTTATCTTGAATAAAGTTCAATACTTTTTTAGCAATGCCCGTGTCATTCTGAAAAAGGAAGAATCTAAATGCTTTTTTATTATAACATTTTCTTTTGTCTTGAAACAAAAGAAACAAAAATTCAAGACCGGGAAGCTGAATGCTAAAAATGAATCCTATGCTCTAAAAATTCTAAAACTCGCGCGAATGGTAAATTGGTTCTTCAGTTTAAAATTCTGTCGCGCTCAGACAGTAGAATTTTTTTAACGTTCATCTGATTCATTTTCTTAACGCTTCAGCTTCCGAAGTCGATTTTCAGGCAATATGAGCTGTCATTCTGACGAATGAGTACTAATTTTGCTGCAAATTATAAAGGTTCCGTTGTCCTAGCCTCGATTGCAGCATTTGTCTGAGCTCATTTCTTTAGTTTCGGCTGCGGCGGCTTTGCCGTAGTCATGGTCGGAAGATTTTTTTTATTATTTTGAATAATGTTTTTTTTAATTTAACTATTTGATTTCCAA
>NZ_QEHP01000071.1:0-27515 GCF_003094695.1 Chryseobacterium sp. HMWF035
CCACCCCCTCCACATAATCTTTATATTATATACTGTAATCAATTTTTTGAACACGACAAACATAGAGTCAAAAACTCATATTTTATTTAACAACTATTATCAGCCAAAGAAAAACAATATAAAATCTAAAAACTTAAACATAACGATAAAAAAATCGCTAAAATTTTTGACGATAAAAAAAATGTCATATCTTTGACGAGAAATAAATCGTCATATGAATCAAGATCTATTATTAAGAAACAACACAGGAATAAAATCCAAAGTAAATCTAATTGAAGGGTTTGTTGTAAGAACCAATCAATTTGAATTGCTAAAGGAAAACCTGCTTAAAACCTCAGAACGTAGTAATGTCATTATTATTGGTCAAAGAGGTGCTGGTAAAACCACGCTTATACATAGACTTAACTATGAAATTATCGATGATGCCGTGCTTCGCAAGAAATATATTCCAATAATGTTCAGTGAAGAACAGTATAGTTTATCTGATTTAACAAATTTATGGGAAACTATTGCAACAACAATAGAAGATAATTTTTATGAAGAATCTTTATCTGATACAATTGCTAATATCATCGATAAACAAAAAGATTATGAGCAAAAATCATATGATTTTTTAAGAGAATTCCTAATCGAAAAAAATAAAACAGCAATACTTTTCATTGAGAACTTTAATTTCTTCTTGAAGAAAATATCAGATAATGAAAGGAAAAAGCTATTCAGAATTTTAGAATCCGATTCGAATTTTAAAGTCATTGGCACATCAACAACTTTTAATGATGGAAATATAGATTTTCAAGAAGATGAATATAAATTTTTAAAAATTATTGAGTTAGACAGTTTAAATAAGGCTGATTGTGAAAAACTACTTATAAAAATTGGTCAACAATACGGGGAAGAGCAACAAATTCGCAACATCATTGAGCAGCATCCGGGAAGAGTTGAATCTTTGCGACGTTTGACCGGAGGTGTTCCTAGAACAATTTCATATTTATTCCAAATTTTCATGGACAATGAAAATGGAAGAGCTATAAAAGATCTATATCTATTGATTGACACACTTACATTATTGTATAAATCTGAGCTCGATCAATTATCAACACAACAACAGAAAGTCGTAGATGCTATAGCTAGAAAATGGGATGCAATTTCGGTTAAAGAAATTGCAAAAAAAACCAGATTAGAAAGTAAAAACATTTCCTCTATTTTATCTTATCTGGAAAAAAATCAGTTTATTGAAAAAATACCAACAAATACAAAAAATCATCTTTACAGAATCAAAGAGAGATTTATGAATATTTGGTATTTGATGAGATTTGGTCGAAAAAATGACAAAGATAATGTAGTATGGCTCGTTAGGTTTTTTGACGCTTGGTGCGATGAATCGGAATTAACCAAAAGAGTAAAAAATCATATTAACAACCTTAAAGGTGGTAATTATGACGTAAACGCAGCAATTGACATGGGTAATACTTTTTTATCCTGTGAAAACATTTCTGAAACCTTAAAAGAAGAGTTAATAAGAACAACAAATTCAATTTTACCTGATCGTCTTCTAAAAAACACAAAAATAGAGGAAAAAATACTGGATACAGTTAAAAGTTTAGTCAAAAATAATAAAATCAATGAGGCTGAAGAGTTGTTAAAGGAAGTCAAAATAAAAGATATCAATTACTATATTATAGCAACTTCAATTTATATAATGAAGCATAAGGTTAAAGAAGCCTTGGAAGCTGCTGAAAAAGCTTGGGAGTTGGATAATCAAAATTCTCAGATAGCAATTTCACTAGGTACTCTTGAAGAATTCCATTTTAATAATATTAAGAAGGCCGAAGAATACTATAAGCTAAGTTTAGCACTACCAAAACCGCATGGTTATGCAGCTTATCGCTTGGGTGATATCTCTGTAGAATTTTATGACAACTATCTTGAAGCAATCAATTATCATAAGAAAGCCGTGGAATTAAAATTTAAATTGTCATTAATTTCATTGGGTGACATTTATTTTAATCAAGGTAATTATGATGAAGCTATAAAATATTATTCTGAGGCCATATCTTTAAAATTAGGAAATGGAAATACAAAATTAGCTAGAGTTTACACTGCGCTTGGAAAAACAAAAGAAGTTGAAAAAACTTTAATTGCTGCACTTAATGCTGGTGAAGAAAACAGTAAGATAAATTTAGGTAGATTTTACTACTTAAAGCCTAGGCCAAATTTTACAAAAGCTGAAAAAGAACTTAAAGAAGCTCTAACAGAAAATAATAAAGACGCTTATTCTCAACTAGCGAAAATGTATCTTAAAAAAGATGAACTTAAAAAAGCTACAAATATTCTTGAGGAAGGTGTCAGCAAAGGAGATCCTGAATCCGCACACCAACTAGGACACTTATTTTCCAAGCAAAAACTATATGCTAAATCTGATGAAATGTTTGAAAAGACAATAGAATTAGGGGAAATTAGTGCAGTTGGCTGCTGGGTGGAAAGTATCTATAGTCAGTTTCGAAAGGACAAAAAAGACTTTGCTTTGAAACTCTTAGAAGAAAATAACGTAAATGAAGACGAAGGATCATTAGGATTTAAATTGTTATACGCAAAAATACTTCTGTGGAACGACAAAACTGAATATTCATTAAAGCTAATTAAAAAATTAATTGTTGAGTTTATTGATAACAATGATAATAATTACAATGAAAGATTTTATAATAAAATATTTCCAGATTTGGTAGAATACTTTTTATTATTAATTGCAACAAATAACACTAAATCACTAACTGAGTTATTCACAGAAATTTCAAATCTTAATACTGTTTTTAAACCTATATACTACCTTTTGATGGAGGAACTAAAAAATGAGTTTCCAAATGAGTATCTGAGAGCAGGAAAAGAACTAAAAGAAACAATATATGAATTAAAGGAAGAATTAAAAATTTTAAAAGAAAATTTAGAGTAGAATGATATAGAATATTAGAAAATAAAAAGTCCAAGAAATTCTCACCCTCCTTGAACTTTTGTTAATCTCTCCGAGTTAAGATACCTTAGAGAAATTTTAGATTTGTTATGTTATAACGCACAAATATAATAAAAATTGTGTTTAAACAACATTTATAATAATTTCTTTAAGAAGTGGACTCTGCCACTACTAATATTTCTAGCAGAACTTTTTGGAATTAATCATTAATATAAACAAGTTTAAAACAATTTTTATGCAGAACGCAACAATAAAATATTATCCCGTGGGAAACGGTGATAATTCATTAATCACTCTTGAAGATAAAACAACTATTATTGTAGATTGTAATATCAGAAACTGTGTAGACGACATCTTTGATGTAAAGAACGATCTTTTAAAAAATCTCCAAAAAGACAATGGGATTCCCTTTGTTGATGTTTTTATATTAACTCATGGAGATCAGGATCATTGTAGAGGATTTAAAACTCATTTTTACCAGGGAGACCCAAGAAACTATTCGGATGAAGATAAAAAGAATAATTTAATCCGTGTGGATGCAATGTGGTTTTCGCCGATGATTGCAGAAAAGGAATCTAACCCGGATGAAGATGCTTATCAAAAAGAGGCAGAAAGAAGACTTGATCTTCACAGAAAAGGCTCTCCACAAAAAGATAAGCCCGGTAACAGAATCAGAATCATTGGTTATGATGGAAATAAGGACTATCAGGACTTAAATCACTTAAGATCTACTCCCGGAACCGTTGTTTCTCGCTTCAATGATAAAGACCAGAAGTTATTTTCTGTTTTTATTCATGCACCTTTTAAAGAACACTTGGAATCAGAAGGGGATGACAAAAAGAATTCCACAAGCATTGTGTTTCAGGCAAGATTCAAAAACAATGAATATCAAAAAGACTTTTCAACATTAGCAATGTTCGGAGGCGACTCCGATCATACATCATGGGATATCATCTTGGACAAAACCAAGAAACATAATAACAGTAAGGCCTTGGAATGGGATTTATTTCTTTCACCGCACCATTGCTCTTGGTCATTTTTTAATGATCGTCCTCAAAACGAAAATCCAACGCCTAAAAAAACTTCTTTAGAAGCGTTGGATTACAGAAGAAATAATGCAAAAGTTATCGCATCCAGCAAAAAAATATTGGATGATGACGATAATCCACCTCACTATGAAGCAAAAAGTGAATTTGTTAAAAAAGTGGGCTCTTCTAATTTTTTAAACACTTCTACATACGAACTTATTAATAAAGTTCCTCAGCCTATCGTTTTTGAAGTAACATCGTTAGGAGTAGTTA
This sequence comes from Chryseobacterium sp. HMWF035, assembly GCF_003094695.1. Classification (NCBI taxonomy): domain Bacteria; kingdom Pseudomonadati; phylum Bacteroidota; class Flavobacteriia; order Flavobacteriales; family Weeksellaceae; genus Chryseobacterium; species Chryseobacterium sp. HMWF035. The sequence goes on from NZ_QEHP01000071.1 coordinate 4,270, forward strand.
AGCCTAAGCAAGGAGAAGGCACAGCAAAAGCTGCTGGAACTGCAGCATTAGGAATTGTAAATACTACATCTAAATATGGAAGTCATGACATATAGCAGCACCCTGCAAAAATATTCCGGAGAAATAGAGAATCCTTATTTAAAGGATTCTCTAGCTTCGCTGGAGCGTTTAGCAGGAAGAAATCTTGATATTTTAGAATGGGGAAATCAAAGAATTGCAGTTCCGTTCGAAATTAATGTTGATCTTCCAAGTTTGGGCACTTATGGAAATATTGACATCAGACACATTGAGCCAATATTAATCGTTTTCAACATTATGGATTATCCCGAAAAAAGCCCCAGTATTTATACGGATAGACTTGATTTTCCAAAAAATAGTTTAGCTCATTTATATATCGCAAATAACAATCGACCACCAGCAATTTGTTACGTTCGGGAAAACGCTGATGAGTGGTATTCAAACAAAAGAATTAATGACGTAATTATTCGGATTAGTAATTGGTTCAGAGCAGCTGCGGTTGGTGAATTAACCGAGGATGGCAATCAATTTGAACCGATGAGACTCGAGGGATACTACAGCACAATATTGTACGACTACAATTTTATAGTAGATTCTATTATTGAAAACAATTCTTTCCCACTAACACCTCAATCTTCTATTGCTCAATTTGAACAAATTAATCATAAAGAAAGACGTACATATAAGTTCATTAAAAAAGTAACTGCTTCAAACCTAGTTTCATTAGCAAATGAGTTTGAGGAACATCAGAAAAAAAATAAAGATGATCTTACTAAACGTGAATTACGCTTAGCATTCATAATATGGAATGACGATAGTGATGTAAATGAAAAGTATGAAATTAATCTTCCAAGGAATTGGGAAGATTTTAAGCAGTTTTGTGACAGCTTTAAAATTAATTATGAAGTTTTAGAAAAATCGATCATAAATTGTGAGACAATTACATTTCCAGTAATCGTAGGCATAAGACGTCCTAAACCATTGATTGGTTATTCCGGTGTTTTTGAATTGATAAACTTTGAATTTGATCTCACTAAGAGCCCAATTATTGATGGAAAAATTGCTGATAATTTTCCAATAAATATACTTTCACATAATCAAGCTTTGTCAACAGCTCAAGCTGAAAAGATTTCAAATTACACAAACACACTAAAAAGAGGTGTTGTCTTTGGCTGCGGTGCTCTTGGATCGAAAATTGTAATGCACCTCGCTAGAAATGGAGTTACAAACCTGACGTTATTAGACCCTGATGAGTTTTCTTCACACAATGTTGTAAGACATGCACTTTTTGCTGATAGTATTGGTGAAAACAAAGCTGAAGCTTTAAAACAGAAAATAGTAGAATTATATCCTGGTAAGTCAGTGGATACATTTTCTGTCACATCATTTAAGAATGGATTGATATATAAAGAAGAGACATTTAAGCCATATGACTGGGTTTTTGATTTCACTGCTTCTGAAGCGTTTTTTAATAAACTTTCAGTATTACGAAGTCCTTCATCCTGTAAAATTGCAAGTGCATCAATTACAGATCATGGAAATTTAGGTTTGTTATACAAAGAGGGAGCAAATAGAAACCCAAGAATTGATGATCTTCAAGTCTATCTATACTCTAGTGCTAATAATATACCTGAAATTTCTGAATGGCTCAATAGAGAACAATTCGAAAATTCCAATAATTTATTAGTAAGAGTTGGAATAGGATGTAACTCCGAGACTACAGTATTATCAGATGAAAAAGCATCATCTCATGGAGCTTATTTTACCGGAGTATTAAAAAGAGAAATTACTTCATACACTGTAGAAGGAAAAATCTACATTCATAGAATTACAGATAACAATCAGTACAAAATTGAGACAGAAGAGATGAGCGTTAAACCCTTTGACGTTTATTCTGCTGTGAATAGTGATTGGGAGATTAGATTTAAAAATGAAATTCTTGATCATGTTAAAAAGCAGGCAAACAAAGCAGGAAAAAGTGAAACCGGAGGTGTTTTTTTAGGACAATGCAATCATAAAACAAAAACTATTTATGTAACAGATTTACTTGAAGCACCGTCTGACAGCAAAGGAAATTCTTCAATTTTCCTTAGAGGATTTAAGGATTTATCAAATGAAATTGATCTAATTAACAAAAAAACAGGTGGTCAGATCGGATATATTGGAGAGTGGCATTCACATCCTGAAGGTCCTGATTGTCTTAGTTCAACCGATATGCAACGTGTCGAGGAGCACAAGATAGAGCTAGAAACATTAAGAACACCATTACCAGTATTTCTATCGATAATTACTCCAAATGGCTTTTACCCATATATTTTTTAACATGCAAAATGAAGTTAATTTAAAAAGTAAAAACACAACATTATTGTGGGTGTTTTTAGCAGCAAACATTATAATTATTCTAACTTTAATTTTTCCAAAGTTTCTTGAAAAATTTGATGTTTTATTATGGACAAAAACAATAGGAGCAAGTATTGCTCCTATTATATTATTTTTACTAAATGGGCTATTATCTAGTCATCAAAAAGCAATTATAATTTTTTGGAAACTACAAGATCCTTTACCTGGTTCAATGGCATTTTCAGAATTAAGTAAAAAAGATTCGAGAATTGATGCCAAACAACTAAAGAATACATTTGGAAACTTACCAAAAAAACCATCAGAACAAAACAAACTTTGGTATAAAATTTACAGAAAAAATTCTACTAACGCAGTAGTAGTAGATAGCCATCGAGCTTTCTTATTAGCAAGAGATCTGACATCATTAAGTTTTTTGCTAATGTTTTGTATGGGAGCTTTAGCACTTTTTTTTATTCAGCATGTATATAAATATTATTACATCCTATTTCTAATCATGCAATATTTTGCAAACTTGATTAATGCTCGTAATAGAGGAAAAAGATTTGTAACAAATGTTCTTGCAGTTGAATCGACTGTTTTGTAATTGAAAATTTTAACCTTTAGTTAATATATTGTAAATATTCTTTGAAACTTAATATAGAATACTGGTCTGTATTTTTTACAGCATCACTGATCGCCTTATCAGAAGAAACAAAATATAATTTGTTACCATTTACAGTTTTAATCCCAGTATTCAACATTAATTGTATATCCCAAAGAAAATTGCTTCGACTATCTTCAAACATATTAAAATCACTGTTAATAACATTTTCAAATACCTTTTTATATAAAGTTATATATGCCGGAAAAAATTTCACAAACTCTATTGACATATCTCTTAACGTATTAACATCTAAAGGTGTTGTAATTATATTTTCTTGTTGTAAGAGTTTATGGACTATTGCAATATAACCTCCTGCCAACTCCAATGAAGTTTCTTCAGACCTAATTTTATTAAGTAGTTTTGTTCTTTTACTCTTATCGTTCTTAAAGATATTCCAATCAACACTATCTGGATCATTTTGCTTAATAAAAGATAACATAGTATTTGCAAAAACATTTTCAGATTCAAATACATGCATCTTAATAAGATTAAGATTTTTTTGAAATTTTGTGAATATATAATTCGTAGGTTCCTTTGCAAGATGAAAAGCAATTTGTACAAGAGCCTGATAAGATTGTTCCTGCTTAGGAAGCATTTTATTAAAAAAGGATTTTGCAATTAGCATTTCCGGTCCGGCTAACATTCTATATGTCTTACCTTCATCCTGACTACAATGTAAATACATCGCCTTTATTGCTTTTAGGCACTTTTCAAATGCTGGATCGTTTTTATCAGCAACATGCGCAAGTAATTCTTTTGCAACAATTGGGCTTAATAAAGTTTCTATACCCAATCGCCTCTCTTTACTTTTAATTTTTTCAATATAGTTATCTAAATCATTATAATTTTTATCTTGAACAAGATATCGATAAGCATTGGTATCAAAAATAACATTTTCCAAATGATATAATATTTTTTTATATAAACTTATTATTACTATTTTTCAGTTGGGTTTTCCAAAGGATGAAAGGCTGCTACTCTACCTGTTTCTAATATATGAAGAGAATAGTGGTTTCCATTAAAATATAAACTTTTATCACCATATAATCTAAAATCCTTGCCCTCTTTTAGTCTTTCATTAATTTGTGGAGTAAGACGATCAATAGCAATCTTCAAGATCCTTTTGATATCTTCTTGAGTATATTGAAATTTAGTTTTGGTTTCGTGATGTCCTTCGATTGCAAGTTCATCACAATGTCTCAAGTAAATATGTAAGAAACCTTCATAATCCCAATATATTGGTTTTTCCATATGAAAATATACAAGGCTTTCATCCTGAAACTGTACAGTTGACTTCATCAATTCTTTATATATTTCAGGATATTCCGTTTCAAAAACTTCTAATTTTTTATTCGTTGATCTTTTAATTTCATATTTGATAGCTTCTATTCTTTGCTCTCTTCGAGATTTTAAAAGATCGTTAAATTCTGATAGTTCTTCGGGTTTAATTATTTTTGAATTAAATTTAGCTTCTAATTCATAAAGTCTGACAATTGATTTTAATGAGCCATCTGGATTCAAACTGTGTTCTTTTATAATATCAATATTTTGGGATTCAGGATCAAAAAATATTGACAATGCACAAAATCTCGCCCATTCATCATCGATTAGCTGTTCACCATGTTTAACTTTCTGGCCATATAACCAGAAAAAAGCACTATTAGTATCAAAATCTGTGGGATCAAAATTTACTGTAATTGTATTAGGAATTTCTTTTCTTCCTGGTTGGTCATAGCTTTTTACTTTTGGTAGATTAGTTGTTAATATCTGATATACATCACTTGACCTAAATCCTAATTCTTTTAATTCTGTCTTTTGTTGTATTGTTAAATCTTTTTCTTGATCGCAATCAATTTTTATCAAGCCATCAGTTCTCTGAGTAGTATTTTGAGTAAGTAAGCTATCAAATTGCTCTCTTTCAGATTTTAAATATTTAATTATGCCTGATATATTTCTTCCGAATTTTTTTGCGCTTTCAGAAAATTTGTGAAACTCAATTGAAATATATTTGTCGTACTGACCATACATTGCGTAAAGATCTTCAGATGAAAATTGAAATTTTTCTTTTAGTTGATCATTAATATCTTTTTGAAATTTTTCTGTTTCAACCTTATACCATTCTATTTTTGCTTTCAGCTCTAATTTTTTAATAGTTTCGCTATCTGGCAATCTTTTCAATTCTTCAATTGCACTCAATGATAGCCCATCAATCATATCACTTAACAAGTATAATGATCCATCAGTTATTTTATGTTCAATTCCAAACATGCACTATAGTTTTCTGGTTAAATATCAAATTTATAAAATTCTATTAAATCTTGTATAACCAAAGTGCTAATTTTAAATAGATTACATTAAATATTCATCATTGCAAAATTCTGTTATTTATTTTTATAATAAGCGGAACTTTAATGTAATCATAAATACTACAAAGTTCCAATTCTAATAAAAAACTAACATACAAAGGGAAATTTTGAACAAAGGAGCAACGAATGACAAGCGTTTTAAAGAAACGAACAGTCTGAGGAAGTGACGACTGAAAAATTTATTTTAATAATATAAATAAGCTCCTGAAGTAGGAGCTTTATATGAAAGCAGTCCCTAAAAATGGTGTATTCAAAATACACTTATGATATGACATCACACTTTCTTTAGGATTTACCTGCGATATTTTCTAATCCACAGTTCTTATAAATAATATTAGTGGATAATTCTACAATTTGTCACTTCACAAAGTTACCGATTGATAATGAAATAAAAAAATTAGTCAATAATTAGCTTATATGAATTATTTTCTACTTTAATAAAATAAGTTCCTTTCGAAATATTATTTATAAGTAACAAATCACTATTTAAAAGTAAATTTCTCACTACTCTACCTTCAGCATTGTATAACAAAATCCTTTCAACTTTTGATTTGAAGTGCAGGATTTCACCGCTTTTAACAGGATTTGGATAAAATAAGAAGTCATTAGTCTTACTAAATTCATTTGTTGATAATGTTTCTGTGTAGCAAGTCCAAGAAAGATCATCAATAGCAACTCTCTGTCCTGTATTAGGATTTACAAGTTTAACAGTAATATTTCCTGCTACATTTATATTATCAATTGTTGTTGTCACAATTCCTGAATTAAAAGGTATTGTTCCAACCTGGATATTATTAATTTCCAGAATAAGGTTTCCCGGATTTCCTGAAAATTTTAATTGTGTAGTGACAGTAAGACTTTTAATTCCTCCTGTAATAATAGAACTCGTAAGACTACCATTTCTGATAACAATTGCTTTACTATTAATTGTTTGATCGGTTCGGGAATCAGAAGCCATCCATGTAATATTATTATTTACCCAGCTATTTGTTTCAAAAGAACTGGAACTTGAAGGAATATTTTCAAAATTTTCTGATCCACAAGAAAAAAACATTTTGAAATTCTGATCAGTAATTTCCTGATTGATTGAATTGCAGTAAAGCACATTAGAACAAAGTATTAATGCACTGGTAATTAGTAAATTGATTTTGTTTTTCATTTTAATTTCTTTTTTAATTAATATGTTAAAGAGTTTGTTTGGAGACACAAAAATCCACACTCTGGATATTTCCAAAATTTTTATAATATCTGTTTAAGTAATGTGAATGAATTAAGTAGCTTTACAGCTTCAAGTATTAAACCCCATATCTATACTATCGTATAACTATAAAGATTTAGGTTTTTCGATTGGATAGTATTTTTCTTCGTGTTTTTTCACTAAAATTGAAAGCACTTCTAATTCATTTGATTCTTTTGAGTTTGCTTTAATATCCTTTTGCAACAGTACATATATTCTTTCAATATATTCTTCGTACTGTTTTTCGGTTTTAATTGGCTTTACCATGTCCATTCAGATTTATCAAAATCATTTTCAAAATCATCAAAAAGGTCATCTTCTTCATCAGGCAATACTTTTAAGGATTCCTTTTCTTCCGTTTCTTTTCCCTTTCTTGAATTATAGACAGCTTGTAGACGTACCCAAAAAGCTGAACTACCTCCAAAAGCTTTTGAAATACTTGTTGCTATAATGTTAGTAATTGATCCTTTACCATTAATAATATCAGAAAGAGTTGCTTTTGTAATACCTAAAAGCTTTGATGCCTCTTCAATATTTAGATTATTTGGTTCAATAATTAAATCATTTAGTATTTCTCCAGGGTGCGTATTGTGCTTAATTACACGAACTAGAGGTTTCATATAGATAAATTTTATGTCGTTAACTTATTTTTTTGTTTGCTTCAAATCTCTTTTTAAACTTTATTCGTTTTGTCACAATTATCGAAACATAATTTACTTTATAAACACTTAAAAGGCTATTGTCGTTTACACAAGTTTCTTGACCTTTAATTATTTTAGCAATTGAATCATCTATCAATTTCTCAATATCCTCGTATTCGTAAAAAGGAATTCTCAAGATATTTATGCTATTTTTCAAAGCGTATCTATTTTTAATCCAGTCGCATTTTATAGTTTTTTTAAAGCTTTTAAACCCTTTAAAATAGTCAACCGGATAATAGTGCTGATGTCCGTCAAACTCAATTATTAAATTCAGTTTTGGGATAAAAAAATCACATTTTAGTTCCTTTTCATTTTTCATTCCAGGGAATTTTTTTTGCTTTTTAAAAGTCAATTTTAGAAAGTTTAAATATTTTATGACTCTACTTTCACCAATAGTATCATTTGGATAACAAACTTTACACTTTACTGATGAAACGTACTTTTCCCTTTCCCATTCGGAACAACCACAATTTTTACAAATTAATTCATAGAAAATAATACTTTTATCATTTCTATCTATAGAACCAAAGAATGAAAAAGAGCTGTTCTTTTCTATTAAAATATTATTTATTTTTTCAACAAGATTTTCGCCAGCTTTCTTTTTGTATTCCCTAGTTTTAGCGCATTCCGGACAAATATTATTTTTTCCTATTGAAACAGCTGTTTGCGGATAAGGTTTTTTATGATGACCAAATAAATTACATTTCACCAGAACCATACTGTTTTTGTCATTATGAAGATGATCTTCATATCTGATTACAATTTGCTTGTCCCGGATAACAGAATTCTTAGAACTTTTTATTCTAGCATTTAGTTCTGAAACAGGGATACGGTTGTTCCCACTTTGAATGATAGAAAGACACTCTGGACATTTTTTAGAACGTCTCAATATCACTGCATCTTTTATATCCTGTTCAAAAGGTTCACTATCATGCTCATTACATTTAAGTAAAGCCCACTTTTTAAATTGATCACCTGAAGGCTTATAGTAAACATCAACCGGAGTATAAAAGTGTTGATTTTTAAGATGTAAGACCTTCAACTCTTCAAGAGAATTTTTACAAATATTGATTTGTTTTTCGGTCATTGTGAATGTATTTTCCATATTAAAAATTTTAATAAAATAATTTCTTTAAATAAATTTTTTAATTTTTGTAAAAAAAGATTTCAATTATTTTCTGTAGTCCCAAATAAAGCCTTGTCAAGTTCTTTATAATCTACTTTCGGCTTTTCTGCTGTTGTTTTAACTGAATCTTTTGTTATTGCAATTGAGATCAAAAAGATCATTACTATTAATAGTGTTACAATGCCCCAAACTGAAATTTTGTTCTGTAGTATTTTCATAACTTTTTTGTTTTTTTATAATTATTTAATGATTGTTTGATTTAGAGACTCCTGCTTGAAAACTGAAAGTTTCTTTCATTTTCTTCAAGTTCAGCGGACGAATTAGTTTCTTCATCTTCAATTATGTTGATTCCGCTAAATTCTTCAGAACAATTATCGGGAGCCGGATTCATTTGCCTGGATCGATCTTGCTTGCTTTCATTTTTATTAATTTCGCCCTTGAAAAGAGAAATAATTTCATTGACTTCATCCCGAACTTTTTCATAATAATCAGTTATGATGAAATCTGGCTGATTTTTAAACTGACTGTCTATCTGATACGTTAATTGTTTTCTTTTAACTGGTAAAAATTTCTCATGAATATAGGGTTCAGAACCTTCGGCAACTCTTCCAATGAATTCACCAACCGGTAGCTCCATGAAAACTGAATTTCTGAAAACGTCTCTTTCCTGTACAGATCGGCTTTGACCAACGTTTCTTTTAAATGGATTTAGGAAGTGACGTGAAGTATTATTACTTTCAAAATATTGATCTTTTTTACCAAACTGTTTACTGAGAATATCTGCAGTATGACTACTGGAAACCTGACCGTAAAAATGATTTAGACAACTCGCAAATAATACATCTGCTTTTTCTTTCGTATAGCCATCCGTAAGTTGTGAAAGATCCTGACAGAAAAACATACTTGCGATTTTATTACTTCTTCCCGTATTTGGAAGAGTTTGGATATCGTTAATAAAAACAGTTGGAAATTCATCCAGCAATACAAAAGAATGATGTTTATGAGGTTGATTCAATTGTTTGGCAGCAACTGAGATAACCAAACTACACAAAGGAGCTAATGTAGTCGCAATGGAAGGATTATTGCCTACAGTTAAAACAATCGGATTATCCGGATTATTAATATTTAAATCAAAATCCTCTCCACCGAAAATATACATAAATTCAGGTGTATTTATTTGTGCAACTGCTCCCTGTAATGAACCTACTACCCCCGCTAATTGCGAATTAGCCTCACTTTCTAAAGCTGTTGCAAGAGATAAAATCATTGCTTTTGTTTCTGTGTTTGAAGACAATAAGGCAATTAAATCGTTGTGATTGGTTGCTATTAGAGCCAAGGTGTGTGGTAAGTCACAATATTTAGGATACTCTCTTTTCAGAAACCATATACAAGCGGTTAACAAATCTGTTGCAGAACGTGACCAAAAATCCTCTTTCTTAATAGATTCCTTCATCAAATTTTTAGTGATGGCAGAAGCGTATTCCCTTGCATATGCTGAGTGTGGCAAATATTTTGGATTTAGAGGATTGCATCTGTGGCTTTTAAGTGAATCATTAAAATTCAAAACATAATGCCTAATACCCGAATCTGAATAAAAAAGCTCTATATCATTTGCCAGTGCCGGATATTTAAAATCATAGCAGATACCTGAAAACTGTTTTTGTGCTAACTCTCGTATAAAAGGAACTGCAAAACTTTCAGATTTTCCTGCTCCGGGACCTCCTATTACTAAAATCCCACGAAAAGGATTAGGAATTTGAACAGTTCTTTTTTTGGTTTGCAAAGTTAATCCCTGGGATTTTTTCTTTGAATCTTTCAATAATGAAAAGCCTGTAAATTGTTTATTAATAAACCCAAAAGGATAAAAAATTAGTTTTTTATAGAAATTGAAAGGTGTTTTCAGTGGCGGAATTAAAGATTTTATTATCCAGAATTGAATCAGAATGTACAAAAGCTCTGCGTATCCGAAACAAATTCCTACAACTAAAAATTTTAATCTTGACAAAAGATTCGCATCAGGAGATATCACCACTGAAAATCCATAACGAGATATATCGTATAGAAATGAATTTATACCTATAACTTTCATTCCTAACGTGTAAAGGACTAATAAAATCATCCCCACAATGACAAATTTTATTATTATAATTGGATCTTTTTCCATAATTTTTTAATCGTTTTACAGGCTTAAGCCTTGGTTATTTTTTTTACTTTGTTCGACAGTTTTTTTAATTTCATATCGTTTTGCAGATTCCTGCTTTATTGCTGTTTCTATTACTCTTTTTCTTTCCTCGATTGTACCGTTTTTAATCGCATTACAATATTCAAAAGATTGTTTATAGTTTCTTTGAAAGGCAAATTTCTTATCAAAAGCATCTTCGGATTTTTGAATAAAATTTTTACGGTCAAAACCTCCTTTAACCTGTCCTTTTGTTGTGTTTTTATGGTTCGTCATTGGAGAAAGTTTCATTCTTTTATCTAAAGATTTTCTGCTAACAACTATATGAACATGCATGTCAATATTATTTTTCATGTTTCTTTCATGATGGATCTTAGCATAATACATGATATCTTTTGCCTGTAATCCTTTGCCAAAATTTTCCGCATACTTCTGCATTACTTCGTTTCTTACATAATCTTTCAGAGCGTCACTTCTATCTTGGGAGCTTTTGCCAATTTGCTGTAATTCTTTTTCCGAAGGACTTACGGTAATGACAAAGAATTTTGCATCTTCTTTTGTCAGCTTTTGTTTATTGTTATCAAGAGATTCAATAACTTCAGCTGAAGGAACTTTATCCTGGTAATGAGAAAAAAAGTGTTCAACCTGTTTCCCTTCCTTCATTCTTTCCAGGTCTTCATGTTCTAAATAATCAATCAGGTTTGATGAACTTCCGGAATTTGAATATTTGCCACTTTCGCCCCCCTGAATTTTAATGTTCATTGTGATTGCTTTGATTTAATAATTTCAAAGAATTTTTAGTTTCCATTGCAAAAGAATTAAACCCTCTAATGAACTCATTAAAATGTTCAATTTTTAGAATTTTTGAAAGATCATTTTTAATTCTTTCCTCACTCGAAACGATTGCTTCAAAACTTGGACGTAAAGTTTCTTTATCCTGAGTTTTTATAAAAGCAACAATTTGATCTATTCTTTTTATTACTTTTTCAAGTTCAGCTTTTGGAGATTCATGTTTAGCTGGATCAAGCCCGGTTCTCTCAAAAAAATCTAATGAAACTGTAATAAATTCTTTCTTCGACAGTCCTTTTTTTCTCACAAAGTTCTCCAGTCTTTTCAGGTCTTGTTGAGAAATAGCAATTGTTGTATTTGGCTTTTTAGTAGACTCCATTATATTGATTTATATGTAATAACTTCGATGAATAAAGCTCTTCAAGAGATTTATATATCCTTGATATATAGTTTCAAAAAGACTAAATATTCTAATTTATTGACAGTCAGTCACTTCCCCGAAGGGGCAAGATGAAACAGTGGCTCTGCCCAGTTTCGTCTTGCTGGATAAATCCACCCTTATCAGCCACGAGAAACTCATTAAAATCTTTGTAATCTTTATATATAAAACTACAATCTACTGCGTTGGAAAAAGAAGACAACAGTTCATCTTTTGTCTTTTTTCCGGCAGGATCATTGTCGAGAAAAAGTAATATTTCCGAATAGTTTTGAAGATAATTTTTGGCTCTGTTTAACATCGAAATCGAGTTTAGAGTTATAATATCTTCTTTCAATTTTTCTTGAAATTCGATATAAGAAAGTGCATCAAAAAAACCTTCAAAAACAACAATTTTATTGCTATCATTTTTAATTATCGAAATATCTTTTTTCAAAAGTGAACCTTTGTAAAATGAATTTCTAAGTTCCCATCCTCCTGATAAATTTTCGAATCCAACAGCATACAATTTTTTATTATTGATCGTAAATTTTATCTCTTTTAAAAATCTGAATGATCTTTGAGTTAAACCTCTTTCAAATAAATATTTTTTAAGATTCCAATTTTGAATTTCCGCAACTTCAGTGATGTTGTAATTTGGCTTCTCAATTTCCGTCTGCTGATGAAAAGAAGAAAAACTTTTCTCGGATGCCCAGGAGAGAATTTCATTGATTGAATAATTAAAATATTTCTTTAAAAAATCGATGTTATTTCCACCAACGCCTTCAGAGTATAAATACCAAATATTTTGGCGCTTACAGAGCTTAAAAGAGGCTTCGATTTCAGTTCCGAAAGGATTGAGAAACCAAGCTTCTTTTTCATTTTGTTTTTTTGGAAGGTGTCCGAGAGAAAGGAGGACTTCTTCCAATTGTACCGAATTGAATTGTTTACAGTTCATTTTTTTTATTTTGATTAGCAAAAATTCCTTTTAATAAAAAAGAAAACTTTTAAATACTTTTAATATATATTTTAGTAATTCCCGAAAACCCTTTGCAGGTGGTCGTTTGAGTTAAAAATGACAGGAGTGCAATACCGCAATTGACAGGAGCGCAATACCGCAAAAACAAGAGTACAATACCGCAAAAACATCAATTATGTCCGAGCGCAATACCGCAAACAATTGGTGAATTCACCAAGATTTTTCCTAATTGCTGCTTTTGAGCTAAAAATTTGATATGGAAAAGAGCGCAATACCGCAAACCTGACGGTAAAAACTAAAATTTTAACATTTCCTTAACTCCAGAGAGTGCAATACCGCAATTGGAGAGAGCGCAATACCGCAAACACAGGAGTGCAATACCGCAAACTAAATTATATGATGACTGGATATGCATCCGGAAATCTTTTTCCGGTCTCTGATTCCCGGTAAACTTCAATAAGAAATTCTTGTAATTTCTGAAGAAAATAAATCCCTTTAATATTGGTAGAAGTTTTTCCTGTAATCCTATTTTCTTTAATAAATCTTTTGTAAGCTTCTTCGATCTGAAGCCTTATCTTTAAAATATTAGAATAACTATACAAGAATCTGGTTAAGTCAATATTTTCTAAATAATACCGCTGTCTAAAATATCTTATTCTTCGATTTATAAGTCTAACATCATTAGCCTTCTCTGTTAGAAGTCCTTCTTCAATATTCTTATTTAAATACGGAATAATTGAAATTGCATCATGTTCGTACTTATAATTGAATGATAGGTGATTTAATTTATTGAGGTTTAATCTGATTGGCTTCAAAAACTTAATACAGAAATCATTTGAATTCTTATAATTAAGATTAAACTTCTGATTAAAAGTCGAAAGTTTCAGAGTCGTACCATTTTCAGGAATCTTCGATAACCAGATTGCAAACAAAACGTGTTTGTTATTTCTGATTTTATAAACCAATTCATACATTATATGATTATATTCTGTTAAGACAATCAATTTTTTAAGCCAAAAACTACTTATTAAAAAAGAAGTGTATCCTCTTTCTTCATAGCTAGGCAAAGAGATTAATCCACCAAAAGTTTTAATATCCTTACCTGCTATATTTTTTGATGTGTACCAACCCATTCTGAACTTTGTAAGATATTCATATGCTTCAACAATTTGTTTACTGGATCTTTTTTCTGAAATCTTTCTGTTTCTGATTTTCATAGAGATAAAAACATTATTTTCAGTTTCGAATTCTTCATCAAAAAAAGTGAGTTGTCTTACTTGCTTTTCAGGCATAAACTGATCATTTCTAAGAATTGAGATTATGTTGAAAATAATTCTTAATGCATTTATGGGTATATCGGTTGCTTTATTATCCTGAAACAAAAAGTCATCGGCAAATTGGTTCCCTATTCTTATAAACTCAGCCTTCTCAATGTCATCATAGCTCTTCTTAACAATTTTTCTACTTTGATCGGAAACCATATGTGTCATTTTTAATTTCTCCTTAACGCTTTAAAAATTTTTTGAAAAATTGAAATTGTTCTTGAAAATAATTTCTCTAACGTTTCACTAAAATTTTCTCTGTAATACTTGTCTACGAAATTTTCCTGCACCAGAATGTTACAAGCTAATCTCCGGAGATGGTGTCTTGATAGTTCCGGATTACTTTGAATAGAATTCAAAAATTCTTTCCTGGCTGTATTATTAGGTAGAGAATCTAGCTGTTTAATTAGTTTGTGTAATTCGTTCATTACAATTCTGGCTATTTACGATTTCTTCTACCGTATTCCAGAAGCTCTTTTCTCGAATAGTAAAATCTCCCACTGAAATTATAATAAGGAAGATTCTTATTTTTTCTCCAGTCGATAATTGTAGGAATAGAAACGTGTAGGAATTTTGAAGCTTCGGTCTGAGAAATTAGATCTTCAGGCTGACTTTCTTCATTTTTTGAAGGGGCTATAAAACCCTGCGCTTTATTGAGAATAATCTCAACTGCTTTTTCTAAATCATTCTTAGAATGTGAATAAAGTTGTATTGACATTTTAATAAACTTTTATTGGTTTTTCTAATGCCAAAGTTCAATTTTAAAAAGACAAAAAAATAAATTCCGTTAAAAAACGGAATTTAAAAATATTATAAAATAATGATTATCAGTTGAATAATTTCAAATCATTAAATTTTTATCGGATTAATGAGTTTAGCTCGTTTTGTATTTTTCTGTCTAATTTAAATCTCTCCATTCTATGCGCTCTATCGATAGAAGTATTTTTATCTTCTTCAGGTTTATTGGCAAAATGTGTTAATAAGTACTGTAAATCAGAAATACTGTAATCAAATTCAATACTCTTGTAATTTCTAAAGAAACGCATAATATATTTTATATTTTCAACAGTGAGTTCATTGGTTGTTGGAAATACTGTAATAGATTCATCAGTAATAAACTTAAATAGATCTTTAAAATCTTTCTTCAGTTGTTTGTTGCCATACAAGCATTTGTCAATAAAACCATCAAACAAAATAATAGTCTTTTTAAGATCGATATTCACTTTAAGTAAATTTTTGTATTTACTACTATTGAGCATATTTTTAATGTCATTTTTTAAAAGGTTTTCTTCGTCAACTTCATCAATGTGAGTAAGTAGTTCCTTATAACCATAAACACTATGGAAAATATTAATATCATCATGAAAATAATATTTTTTATTATAATCTTTTACAAATTCCAAGTCAGGTAATTCAAAATCTATTGAAACAATAAAAAAAGTAATATAGTAGCGAGGATCATATTTATTCAGTTTTCGTGGAAAAAAAAATCTGTCTAAATGTTTTAGTAGTTCATCATTTTCATCTGCATAACGTAATGCACGAAATCTAAAATTAAAGTAGTTATAACATTTAATATAGTTATATTTTGTTCTCGAAGTGATTTCTGCAAAGACCAAATGAATTTTATTATTAATAATTTGAAAATTATCAATAATTTTTTTTTTATCAAAAAAATTGAATTTCTCTGAAATAACATTCATATGATTCTGTAATTCTTTAGTGCCTTTGAATAAAAAAGGATAAAGATTAATTACATCTAAGTCATTAAAAGCAATATCATAGTTTAAAAATTCTGCTTTTCCGTAAAAAGAATGATCTTGATATCGTTCCATTACTAGTCTCATTATTTTATTAATTTCTATATTAAAAAATATATCAATAATACATATAACACTATCATTATTCGTGAGTTTGTATTCGATATTAACATCTTCAGGAAAAGAATTATCTGGAGGGATGATTCTACCATACTCACCATATGCCGGATCAAATATTGAACAGTTTCCTGTCATATAACCATTCGTTTCTATCATAAATAATAATCCCATCACTGATAATAGATGATCCGAATATTTATGAAGAATTTCATGATTCCTATTTATAAATTTTTCATGCTCTTTAAATAAAAAGAAAAATTTTTCTGAAGAACCTAAATATGAAATTTCTTCATATTTTTCTAAAATTGAATATGTCCGTGAATCCTTTTCTAAATAAGTCCTTAAAATATCAACAGATTCAGGTGTAATATATTTTAATATTGTTAAGTCGTCTATTTCCATGCCTTATCCATTTGATCGTCTGTAAATGCCTCTGTAACCTTCATATATTTATCTAAAACAGCATCTTTTTTAATATTAGCAATCTTCTTAATTGCTTTCGGCTCCATTCCTAATAAAAGAGAATTTGTAATAAATGTTTTCCTGGCTGTATGACTTGTAATAAATTTACATTTAGGCTTAGTTAAAGATTTTTTTTGATTGCCTACAAACCAATGTATAGTGAAAGGCTGCGTAATTTCAGCTTTCTCACAACATTCTTTAATATAATCATTGAATTTTTGTGATGAAATATGAGGTAATGGCTCGTAGATAGTACCTTTATACTTATTCAAAATCTCTTTAGCGTATTTATTTAGCTTGATAGCATGATTTTGAGTTTTAGTCTTTTGGATTGAAAGGATAATATGTTCTTCAGAAATATTTGCCAGGTGAAGCTTTGAAAGATCGGAAAATCTTAATCCAGTAAAGCACCCCATACAATAAAAATCTCTTACATGGCTTAATCGCTCACTTTCAAATTCTTTATTATAAAGAATCATCAGCTCTTCAAAAGTTAGATAAACGATATCGATATCATGTTCAGAAGCTTTGAAATCTTCGAATTTCCGGTTTTCGTTATAGCCTTTTTTAATACTCCATCGAAGCATTGTTTTAATTACAGCAATAATTTTAGCAAAGTAATTATTCTTTATTTCTTTTTCAAAAAAACAGTACTTTGATAATTCTTCAAAAAAATAATCATCAATACTATCAAACTCAATTTTAAAATTCTTGTCATTTTGAAATTCCTCAAGAAAGTTTTTAACCGTATTTTGAGCTTTCGTTGTATTATAGGCTTTTGAAAGTTTGCCAATCTCAATAAATTCTTTAAAACAATCAAAGAAGTCAAAATGGGCGGTTTTGATTTCTTCTTCACTATCATATTTCTTCAGGAATAGTTCTTTGGAGAACTCTAGCTTATTTGCCCGGAAAAAGAAAAAAATATCATTTATTTTCTCTTCAGCTTTCTGAAGTTTATCATTCAAAAATTGATAATTATTACTTGGTTCTTTTTTAGCGTTCGGTTTAACTCTGGAACCGCTCCAATATTTTTCCAATACTGAAACGCCTACATTTTTCCTTATTCTTTCTCCTTCAGCTCTAACAACAAACTGGACAGGTATTAATCCATTTGCATTAATTTTCTCTTTTCTTAATTCAAAACTTACTTTCATTACAATTAAACCTAAATTAAATAAATTAAAGGGTGGCTAAAAAGGTGGTTTATTTTGAAATTAAGTGAATGAAAAATCAGACAAAATTATAATTCAAAATTCTACACTATTCAAATATACTGATATTTAGATAGTTTAAGAACATTAAAATTGACTAAAAATATACGGTAGTTCGGTCCTGGGTACAAAAAAACCTCTGAAATCATTTGATTTTCAGAGGTTTTTGATTTTTAGGATGGTTGCTTGCCTAACGTTTTTAATATGTAAAGTCATTATTCAAAATAAAAACCGCCCCATTTAAAAACGAGACGGTTTATTTATTTAATTTTTAATGATTTTCTTAACCTTTATTATGTTCTTATCCGTTATTATTTTTAGCAGATACTCACCTTTAATTAAGTCATTAGCATTAATCGTTTTCTGCAATAAACTTCCTTGTTTGAGGAGTTTGCCAGATATATCATACAATTCATAAGATTTCAGACCTTCTCCCTTAACCGTAATGAAACTGTTAAAAGGATTTGGATAAACATCTATAATGTTATCTATTTCTACATCCGGATTTTTTTCCAAGGTATTTTTTGCTGTACGATTTGTACCTGTAATAATTCCTGTATTAGAAGCAGTTCCTAAAAGTTGTCCAAATTTGGATTCCTCTTTTACACATCTTACATTCATTGCATTCATCGGATGATTAATAAATGCATCATTCATTGATACTAGTTTGGATGAGGTAAGACTGTTTGTAAGAAAAGCCAGATTATAGGCGGTTCCATAGGAATTAGCAGATCTTAGTGTAGCTGTCCATACTCCTGAAATACCTAATTTCATAGCTGCAGATATCGCATCATTATTACTAAAGCCTCTAAATCCTGTTACGGGATAGTTTCCGATTTTATATTTCAGGTTCGGATTACTTGTATTAGCAGAATTACCAAACTGATATCCATAGACCGTGCTAGTATTTTTAACCGTATTGCCTAAATAATAAGGAACACCACCATTATAAATATCTGTTGGATTTTTAATCTCAAAATCCACTTCCTGTACAATCCCCATACTGTGAATTCTAAACGGATCTACTGATGCATTCTTTTTATAAAACCCATTATACCATGGAGAACTTCCTTTATTATCATCTAAATGATTCGGGTCATTAGGATCATTGTCCACTACTCCAATTGAAGTATCCGGAACTCTCCATCCTCCCGGACAAGGATCAAATACAGACTTAGATGCAGCATGCCCCCATCTGTCCATCATTTGGTTAGGAGTAGAATACAGCCAGTCTTGTCCATAAAAAGCATTAAGACTTGCACGGTTTGTATATTTTGTACCCGGAACCATAAAAGCCAAAGGATTTTCTGCAGAATATTTCAGATTATTCATGATGTTTTCTGCTTTAGTAATT
Source organism: Chryseobacterium sp. HMWF035 (assembly GCF_003094695.1). Classification (NCBI taxonomy): domain Bacteria; kingdom Pseudomonadati; phylum Bacteroidota; class Flavobacteriia; order Flavobacteriales; family Weeksellaceae; genus Chryseobacterium; species Chryseobacterium sp. HMWF035. Next base: position 23,313 of record NZ_QEHP01000071.1, read on the forward strand.
CCAACATTACCATAATCTGTATCTCTTCGTTTGATATAGGTATTTCCATAGGTATTTCCCGTAAGTTCAGAAAACGATGATGGATATACATTTCCACTGGCATCAGGTCCTAATGAAGTCCAAATACTGTAATTTCCTGTAGCAGCCATTCCATTAGAGACAATTAGACCTGGAGTAATAAAGCTGGGTATAGGATCTTTTCTACCCCACTGATACTGCATTCCGCCAGAATTATTAATCATTGTTAATTCTGCCGGTGTTACAGATTCTGGATTTATGACATTCGGAAAAGCATCTGTAGCACCAAGATTTCTATCCATAAAGATATTTTTCATTGGCTGAGCTCCGGAATTTGTAAAATTAACATAATTGGCATTAGCAGGCAATAATACATCTTCTGTCTGATATGCAACTTCATCTACATTGGTATTGGTTACCCAAATATGCCAACTCCAGTAAGCAGGAGCAGAAACATTTCCGTTATGTAATGAAACTACCGCATTTCCGGATTGATCGGGAGCTACTTTTACCGAGATGTAAGCGTCTTTTATATTTTCCTTATTAGCTGGAGCATTAATTACTTTGATATTGGAGATTAAAGATCTGTTGTCTGACCAATAAACGTTTACTTTAAGATTACTGAAATCACGCATTCCATGATCTGAAAGATATTGATTATAAACAGAAAATGCTTTACTAATCGGAATTTTTATTTCTCTTTCTGTAGTCGCTCTTGTAACTAAATAACTATTTGGATCTTTAAGTCCTTCTGTATAATTTACATCCGTTGCGTTTGTAAAGAAACTGGTAGGGAAATCATATCCTTTTGCATATTTATCTTCTACACAACGGCATGCCATAGCTCCTGACAAAGCGCTAGATTCATATGCATGGGTATAATATCTACCTATCATATTTTGGTATGGCGGTGTAGCTGGATCGGGTTTTGATGTAAACTGTCCCGCATCTCCATACGCAGAGAAAAAGTATGAGTAAGGAGTAGATGAAGCAGTAACAGTTGCAGACTGAATAATAATTTCGTGAGGGTCCTGATGATAAAAATCACCGGTAGAGCCTACTACATACTTACCATTACCCGGATAAACCCCCATATTTCTCGGAAAACTTCCTGAATAGGTATTTGTAAAATCTATCCCTAAATTAGGATAAATTTTCACTCCCTTCAGAGCCTGATTAATTGTGGTTGGCTTAGTATTAACAAAAGATGCCAGATCATTCGCTGGACTGCCGGAATCTCTTCCCCATGGAGAAAAAGTATTGCTAACTGTTGTTGCAAATGTATTGTTGATATAAGACGGTACTCTCCAGTTATTCGGGCAAGGATCATAAGATGTTTTTGGTTTGTATGTATTGACAGTACTTCCTGCTGTATTGATAGCAAGCTGAGAATTATCTCCCCAAAGATCAGATTTTTTTCTTGTCGCATTATCTGTTCCTATGTTTTGAACAAACCATGCATGTCCGGCTACTGTATTTGTAAAAATAAGATCCAAAGGATTATTTACAGAATACTTAATATTACTATTAATATCACTGTAAGGTCTTTGCATACTGGTTATCTTATTCGTTGTTCCGTTTCCTGTATAATCATACAAATGTTTTTTTGTACCTATGGTTCCACTGATCTCGTATTTCGAGCTATCTTTATATTCAAAGGCAGGAAAAGGATCTTTTCTTCCCCACTGATACATTAACCCACCGGATTTATCCCAGTTATAACCGGTAAAGTCTTTATTTGTAGCACCAAGATTTCTGTCCATCCACTTCGGAGTAAACTTCTTTACCACTCCATTTTCTAGATAACTTGCTGTCTCTGCGCCCGCTCTAACATTTCCATAGGTTACTCCATTTGATGGATTATCTGTAACCCAAACATGCCAGCTCCAAATAATTTTATTATTAATTTTCAATGCTACAACAGCATTTCCCTCACCTTTTGCTTTATTTATCTCTACCTTAATTTTTGCATCCTCGCCGGATCCTTCCATTGGGAGACTATAATTTGTAGAACGGATAATACCGGCAACATCTTCCCAATAAACTTCTGCTGTTGGTGTACCATTAAGAACTGTGGCATCATTTAGCAACCCATTCTGATCTTTCCACATCGCATAGGCTTTTTTTACAGGAATATAAAATCCGTCATTATTCAGATTAGGATCGAAAATATAACTGTTGGGCGCCAATCTCCAATCTCTTGCTGCTGTAACATCTATTTTCCCGTTTAATGTTATCTGTCCACATCCCCCATTTGTAGCAACTGAATAATTAAATGTACCTACAGCCGTTGGTGTTCCGCTAATTGTAAGCGTATTATTATTTACAACCCCTGTAACTCCTGAAGGCAGACCGTTTACAACTATATTGGCAGCATTACTAAATGTGTAAACAATTGGCAGAATCGGTGTATTTACATCTACCGTCTGTGTATTGGATCCTGATGATAATGCTAAAGTTGCCGGAGGATTTACCACCACATCTATTTTTGCTCTTGCGCTCTCACAGCCGTTTACTGTTTGGCTTACATAGTAAGAAACTGCACCGGAGTTGGCTGTTGACGGTGTAGGCGCTGTAGCACTTCCCGTTCCTCCAGTAGCTGTTGTATACCACATTAACCCAGTTCCTGTAGCAGAAAGCGGAGAAGCTGTATCATTCTGACAATAAGTAATAGGTGTCGTTGTTCCGGGTGCATCCGGAGTAGCATTTACTATAACGTCTATTTTTGCTCTTTCTCCCTCACAGCCGTCAATAGTCTGGCTCACATAATATGATGTAGTACCTGAATTTGCTGTAGAAGGTGTTGGTGCTGTATTACTTCCCGTTCCTCCAGTAGCTGCTGTATACCATAACAATCCTGTTCCTGTAGCAGACAGCGAAGACGCTATGGTGTTCTGACAATAGGTTACAGGAGAATTTACCTCCGGTACAGGACTTGTACATGACTGTGGAGTATAGCTTACCAAACCATAAACATTCAGAGCGTTGGTTACCCCTCCATTATTTGTGTACAATTTTACTTTTATAATGTATGTTCCGGCAGAAAGCGGTTTATTCAAAACTTCCGGACTCCGTGAATTTAGCCAGCCTTTAGCCCCATCACTCATCCATGCGGTCTGTGTAATTAATTCTTCTGTATTAGGCGAAACATCTGTCCTAACGAGATAAGTCCAGTTTCTCACAAAGCTTAATGACCGGAAATTAAGCGTAGCATTAACGGCACCATTGGGTATTGTAAAACTCTTGCTGTAATAATAGTAATAGCCATCTCCTGCAGTAGCCCAACCATCTTTATCCGTAATCCATCTGCTTTGTGATGCACTGCCAGTAACCGTTAAGCCTGGAGAAGACCATCCCGGATAAGTATGTCTGGTTTTGGTATTTACCGGAGTCGTTTCCCCCGGTCTTACAACTGACCAATCCGGATCAGTTACGGAAACTCCGTCGGTGACATCCGGCGGCGGTGCATTCATCAGTGTACCATCATCATTTTTACCGGTACTCAGATCTATTGTTACAGTTTGGGACAATAAAAATCCCTGAAATAACAATAATGATAACAGAAATAATTTAATTTTCATTTGTTGTTTATTAATTTACACTACTCTTTTGAAGGATTTTCGTTTACTCCTGATTTTATAGGTTGATGTGATTTTTAAATTTTTTGATGTTTTTAGGCAGATTGACCAATTGGTATGCTATTCGGATTTAAAAAAATTCGAAAGACATTTTGAGCTTTGGTTTTTAATATTTAGAAACTTTAATAACAGATTATTCTTTATGCAAGACACAATATTAATTCTGACTTTGGTGAAATTTTATGTTCAAACTTATTTAAACATTTGGCTAGGTAAAATAAAATGTTCATCATATTTATAAATTTGGAATTCAATTTCATAAATAGTACAACAATTAAAACACTGATAAACAATATTTTAAAATTGAAATTAAAATATTATTACCGCAAAGATGCTTTTGGGTAAAAAAACATATGTTCTTTCGAAGATTGTTAAATTTTAAGTACATTTGAATAGAAAAAAACACATATGCTCTTAAAAAAAATACTCGTTATATTTTTTTTTATTTCTGTAAAAATTTATTCTCAAAGCCTAACTGATCTAGAAGAATCATATAAGATCGACAGTTTAATAAAGAAAGATCAATGGGAACTTGTACATCACAAAC
>NZ_QEHP01000072.1:0-9650 GCF_003094695.1 Chryseobacterium sp. HMWF035
GAAAAAGTTTTATGAAACACGTTTCATAAAACTTCCTCCAAACAGCCTAACAATGAGTTTTTGATAGGATTCTACCAACTATTTTTCAGTATTATGCCCTTTTTTTAAAAACTTTATGAAAACTTTATGAATTTTTAAGTTTTTTTGAGTTCGTTTGAAATTGTTTTTATTCACACTAAATAGCTGATAAAAAGATTATTGTAATAAAATGTCTTTTCCAAAATAAAAATTAAACATCCAGCAATCCTAAAGTAATGGATTTTTTAACGAGAGCCGCAATATTATTCACCTGAAGCTTATTGAAAATATTCTTTCGGTGGGTTTCTACAGTATGTTTGCTGATGTAGAGCTTTTCTGCAATTTCTTCTGTTGTAAAACCTTTTCCGATATAGCTTATGATCTCTTTTTCTCTTTTGCTTACAATATTTTTGTTGAAATCATATTTCGCTGCAGGCTGAAAATCTTTGTGAAATACTTTTGCATCATTCCAGACCATATTTTTTATACCTTCAATAAGTACATCAGAATCTGCATCTTTCAGTAAATATCCATCCACATCATCCGTAGAAACCATATTGGAATAAGAACTCATAATCAGGATCTTAATGGTCGGATAAAGCTTTTTTATCATTTTAGACAGTTCGATTCCGTTGATTTGAGGCATGGAAATATCAGTAATCAACAGATCCGGAATTTCAGATTGTAAATTTCTCATCAGATCAGAATAGGTATTGCAGGAATAAATTACCTTAAAATGTTCTTCCTGCTCCAGAAGCATAGTGAGACCTTTTAAAAAAATAAGGTGATCATCTATAATGGCAATTTTTATTGTACTTCTCATTGTTTTAAATCAATAATTACAGTTGTTTCTTTGTCTTTAGTAGACTGTATATTTATTTCACCTGATATGATTTCCAATCTGTCCTGAATATTTTTAAGCCCTACTCCTTTTTCATTCATAGAAAAACCGACTCCGTTATCCGTAATGAAAATATTAATATTATTAAGATCTCTGTTGACGGACAACTCTACTTCTGTTGCTTTGGCGTGTCTGGAAATATTATTCAGCAATTCCTGCAAAATTCTGTAAAGGTTTATTTTTTTAATTTCGCTTAAATCATCCAATGCATTTTCAGGATAGATGTAAAGATAAAAACTGAATTCATTACGTTGCTCATAAATGGTTTTCAAATCCAGTAAAAGATCTTTAAGGTTTTTGTCTCTCAGATTATTAATACTCAGATTATGAGAAATCTCCCTTATTTCCTGAAATAAATTAGAAATATTGTCCTGAATTTTATCTAAATTTTTATTGTTAAGATCCGCATTCTCTTTTGCCAACAAGAGTTTTATTCCTGCCAAATCACCCGCGACACCGTCATGAAGATCTTTGGCAATTCTATTCCGTTCAATATCCTGTCCTTTTATAAGAGCAGTCATTTCTTTAAGTTCCTGCTCTCTTAATAATCTTTCTTTTTCCTGTTGATGATTAATATTTTCCTGAAGCCTTAATTTTTTAAGAAACTGAGCTCTTTTATATCCGAAATATAAAAAACCCGTTAATATAAAAATAGATAAAAGAGAGGTAACAACCACTAATTTATTCTTTTTCTCCTGCAGTTCTTTCTGCTGATTCAGGAGCTTAATCTGGCTGTTTTTTTTATCAACTTCGTATCTGGTAATAATTTCATTGATGTTTCGGTTTTTTTCAACGCTAAAAACACTGTCATTTAATTTATTGTAGATTTTCAGGTACTGATAAGCTTCTTTGTAGTCTCCGTTTTTACTGAAAACTGTATTGAGATCATCCATCAATGATATTTTATAATCCAACGGAATCGCAGGATTATCTGCAATTTTCTCTGCTTTTAAATAATAAGTTATCGCCTCAGAATACTGTTTTTTTTTATAATGATACCCTCCTAAATTATAGTAGTATAAAAAATTTAAGCTCGAATCTCCGATATCTTCAATCAATCTTTTTGCAGCCTTGAGGTGCGATAAAGCAGCAGCCAGATTTTTCCTGTGATCGCCCATAAAAAAGACAGCCAGATTGATATGAATGTCATACTGCCACTTTTTCTGATCCAGTTGTCTGGCTATCGAAAGTGCATCTGTGAAATACATCAATGCTGAATCCGGATTTTTTTTCCGCAGAATCATGCCTAAATTATTACTGCTTCCAAACTGCTCAGAGATTAAATTCTTCTCTTTTGTAAACCGATAATCTTCCTGAAAATAATGTATTGCCTGAACAGTATCATTTTGAGATAAAAACAAATTTCCCAAATTTTTTAAGGCAAAGCTTTTTTCGTTAAGCTCCCGCTTTTCAGAAATTTTTAATGATTTTAAAAACAGCTGTATTGCAAGCTGGTAATTGCTCTTATTATTTTCAATAAGTCCCAATTGGTTATAAGCAAGAGCCTGAGTCTGAAAATTATCTGAACGAAAAGCAACAGGAATCGATTTTTTAATATAGTATTGTGCTTTTTCAATGTCTCCTTTCTGGTAAAAACAATATCCCAGTCCATACAATCCTTTAGAAAGATAAAAATTATCCCCTTTTCTTTCACTGATTATTTTCACTTTGTTGATGTAATACACAGAAGAGTCTAAATCTGTGATTAAATTTCTTCTGTATTTTGTAAGGAAATCTTCAATCTCAGTATCCTTTTTCTGAGCCATAAAAAAGACACTGCTTAATAAACAGAATAAAATAAAATGTTTCATCATAAAAAGTAAATATACCATATTTATGGGATAGTGTATAAAGTTGATTAATAATACTTTTGATAAAACAAAACCAATTTATGATGTTAAAAACAATATTATTTCTTTTTTTAGGCTCCTCCTTCTATTTTGGGCAAAGCATAAAAAATCCAGGATCTTTTTCAGGTCAGACAAATTCTGTATGTACAGATTGCACCATGAATCTGGCAGTCAGTTCTGAAGGCGACGGAACCAAAGCAACGGGAACGAGCGGACAGGGAAGCGGAACAACATCAGATGATGTAGAACTACTTATCCGACAAACCAAGAACTCACTAATCATTCAGTTAATGCCACAAAATAGAAATCTTAGCGCATTTACTATTTATGATTCGGCATGGAATATCAAGAAAGCGCAACAGATTAGCCCTACAAATTCCTATACGATTGATACATCTGATCTGCTATCCGGAAATTATACGATTGAACTGGAAATTGTTTCGCCAAACGTAAGTATGCAGCAATCTTTTACCAAGGAATAATTAAAAAAACAGAATATGATGAATTGCAAATCATCATCAATATTTAACGCGGAATCCGAAAAGCGATAAAGAGTAGGAACAATTAAAATTAATATTCTATGAAAAATTTGAAAAAATTATCCCGACCAGAATTAAAATCTGTGAATGGAGGATGGTACGACTGTGGAGGTCCTTTTCCGCCGGCAATCTGTAAATGTAAAAGAGGACAGCAATTGTGTCCGGATGGAACGTGTAGACCAGCTAATGCAGTATGCCCTTAATTCCCTTTAATTATGAAAAATCTTAAAAAACTAGATCGAAACGAAATGAAAGCGGTTTTAGGAGGACTGGCTTGCAGAACGGATGACGGTTATTGTCCCGGAGGTTCTATCTGTTGTGGTACGCTTTGCCGATTACCAAGACAATGTAATATGTAAAGAACAAAAGAATTATGAAAAATTTAAAAAAGTTGAGCCGAGCAGAATTAAAAGTTTTAACGGGCGGAATATCTCCATACATCGTAAAATGCTGTAAGGATAGAACCTGCCCAACAAATCCTTACTGCCTTAGAGTTTTAACTCCGGTTTAGAAAAATTGCAGGGGAAATTTTGCAGAAAAAGCAATTCACAAATTAAAAAAGTTGAGAAGCATTTGGTGTTTCTCAACTTTTTAACTGAATACAAATTATAAGATAATTGTAAAATTATTTCTGAGATCTTAAATTTTCATTTTCTTTTTTAAGTAATTCTATATCTCTTTTAAGCAGAGAAATATAATCCTGCAGGTTTTCTAAAACAGAGTTTGGAATATTAAAATTCTGATTATAATAATTTCCAGAATTAGAAGTATCGTTAAAAGTGGAATTTTCATTATGAACAACTCCAGAAATAAGATCTTCTTTAAGATCTTCAACAGGAACATCTAATGCTTTTGCAAGCTTTTCCCATTCATCATCGTGAATTTTCGATTTCCCGTTTTCCTTTCTAGAATAACTGGAAATACCTGTAGATAATATTTTTGCCATTTTTTCCTGAGACATACCTTTTTCTTCTCTAATCTTTTTCAATTTTTCTTGAATCATTTTACAGGTGTTTAATACAAATGTATGCAAATTTTGCGCAAAATTTGCAAGAAAATCGCAAAAAAATTGCAACATATTTCTTCCATTAATGAAATATTTTTTTTCTAGTTTTGAAATCTCAATATTGATAAAGCGCTTTAACAACTCAATTTATATTTGCGCTGGTATAAATTGCAAACTGATCAGTAAAAAACCCGTGTCAGGGATTGTATGGCAAAAAGCAAATTATTAATTAAAAAATTTAAATAGATGAAAAATCTTAGAAAACTTTCGAGACAAAATTTGAAAGATGTATTTGGCGGAAAAATAGATCCGAATAACAATAATATTTATGCTGTTGGTGATGAGGGTGAAGGAAAATATTATAAATGCTGTTCTAATAATAGTGATGCATGTAGCTCATGCGTCTATATTAAAGGTAATCCAGTTTGTAGTACAGGTTCATATCCTGTAGCATGCTAAAATAATTTTAAATTAGCACTCTAAATAATAATTTTAGAGTGCTATAATTTATACGAAGAATATGAAAAATATCAACACTATAAAGTACCTGTTAATAATATTTTTAAACTTAGTATCTCTATATTCAGCTCAGGATTATAGATTTACATATAATTATAAATCTATTCCAGATACATTAAGAAAAGATAGTATAATAAATGAAGAAATGATTTTAGCTGTTGATCCTGAAAAATCTCTCTTTTTTAGTTTAAGAAAATTCATATCAGATTCAACAATGACAGAAGATGCCAAAAAGGGATTAATGACAATGCCTGATCAAAATGTTCATATCCGATATATTATTAAAAAAAATTATAACAATTCGATAGTTTCATTAATTACTGATGAATATTCAACAGCTTATAAATTTGTAATAACAGATGAAAGAAAGCTTAACTGGAAATTACTTCAACAAAAAGAAGTAATTTCAGGCTATGAATGTCAAAAAGCTGAGCTTATTTTCGGTGGCAGAGTTTGGTCTGCTTGGTTTACGGAAACAATTCCTTTTCATGATGGACCCTATAAATTTAGAGATTTGCCTGGTTTGATTGTTAAAATTGAAGACTCAAAAGGTTATCATTCTTTTCAACTTAAAGAAGTAAAAAAAATAATATCTTCAAAAATATATAATAATGTTGATTTAGGTAAAAATATTAGACTTTTTACAACGAATAAATTTGTAAAATTCTACAAAGATTTTCGTAAAGATCCTGCCAAAGATTTCAAACAACGCGCAATGAGTGGTGATGTTTATTACGAATCAGATGAAAAGAGAAGCGAACATATTAGAATCGTAGAAAAGCTTAGGAAAGATAGAATAAAAAGAGATAATAATATCATTGAGATAGACATGATGAAAGAACTTTAATTATTACTTTTACAAAACCACAAAAATTATGAAACTCTACTATTTACTTATACTTTTTATTTTTTGCTTTACCTCATGTTCTAAAAACCAACAACAAACCATAATCAAAGGTAATATTCCTAATTTACCAGATGGAACTGTATACCTTTTTAAAGATTATCCTAGTAATAAAGTAGATAGTGTAAAAAGTATTAATGGTGTATTTAAAATATCTCATAAATGGTTTGAAAAGGAGCCTGTCTATATTGGAATTGACCATATTGATAAAAAAGGAGTTTTGCGTTTTTTTTCTTTTAGGACAAATGCAAAATATAAAGGTTCAGGTTGGGGAACTAGCGTATTTTTATCTGATTCGATAATTGAAATTATGGGCAATTTAAAATATGACACTTTAGTTGGAATTCAGCTTCCTCCGGACAGAAAACCAGTAACAGGACCTCCCTTAAAAGCCGGACAACAAACAGAGGCTTTCTATAATATTGATGGTGATTTATTTGATAAGATAGATAGCAAAATGATTCAAACTGTAAAAGAAAAAATAAAAAAATATCCTTATTCTTATCATTTGTTATATCAAATTAGGGATAATAAAAACAGTTTTTCTCCACAACAAGTCGATGAATATTTAAAATTTTTCAAAGGAGAAATTACTCAAAGTACAACTTTTAAAAATTTATCCGCCTACAACAAAAAAAGATACACCGAGAAAAATACATCGCTTCCCTCATTGGAAAATATCAGTGGTGAGAAATCTGCTATTTTGGATTCAAAATATAAAAAGCATCTGGTTGTTTTCTGGGCAAGTTGGTGCGGACCTTGCAGAGAGGAAATCCCTCTTTTGAAAAACATGTACAGGAAAAAAGATGAATCATTAGAATTTATTTCAATCTCAATTGATGAAGATAAAAATGCTTGGAAAAAAGCACTCAATGAAGAAAAAATGAATTGGAGGCAATTCATCATCAATGGAAAAGATCCAAACTACGAAAAAATTCAGATGCATTTCAAATTAAATGGTGCGATTCCATATACTGTTCTTCTTGATAACAATTCTAAGATTTTAAAGTCTACTGTTGGTCTATCTTCAGAGAAAAATTTGCAGGATTTTATTAGTAGCAAATAGTAAAATCGTATATATCACTTATAAAATTGAATATAAAACATTCATAAGCAATAAAATAAACATAAATCACGTTAAAATGAAAAAAGTATTTGTTTTTTTCAAACATCTGCTTATTTTAGATGAAAAATATTAATATGCTATTGGACAAACTCATTAACTATCTAAAACTCGACAAACAGGAGTTTCTTTTTCAGTTCAACTCACACCCAAATTATCCTTCTGCTTTAGCTTTCAGCGACACATTAAATTTCATGGGCGTACGAAATGATGCCTACGAATTAGATAAAGAATATTGGGATGAACTTCCTGAAGAGTTTATTACCATTGTAGATAATTCTTTTTCGCTCGTTAAAAAAAACGGCACACAATATTCCATTTATTCCGATAAAGCAAAGACTTTAAATAAAGAAGAACTGCACAAAAAATCCACAGATTTTGTTTTGCTGTTTGAAAAAGATAAAGTTGAGCAAAAATCAGTGACAAGCTACAAACCTTTTATTTATGCTATTTTTGCGGTTGTTTTAATCTATTCAGCAATTAATTTAGCTTGGTATGAAGCAGTTTTCAATGTTTTATCATTGGTAGGAGTGTATATTTCTTTAGAACTTTTCAATCAGAAATTCGGAAATACTTCTACCGTTATCGGAAGTATCTGTGGAGATACAGCAGGAAACCAGGCTGTAAATTCCTGCAGCAAAATCATTACTCAGGATAAGACAAGCATTTTAGGGCTTAAGTTCTCAGATTTTTCTCTGATCTATTTTGTTGGACTTACCATTTTAGGATTGTTTCTTCCTGCAACTTCACTTATTATTAAAGGTTTTACCTTTGCTTCGGTTATTGCAATCGGCTATTCTTTATATGTTCAGGGATTTGTTGAAAAAACTTTTTGCCGTGTCTGCCTTTTGATTATTTCTGTTTTAACAGCCCAGATTTTAATCAGTGTTTTGCTTTTTCCAATTATCTCTTTTGATCTGAAAACCGCTTTACTTGGTATTATTTTATGGATTGCTGTATTTTCAATGGTTTTGTATTTAAACAATACACTTGAAGAAAGAGAAACCCTGCAAAAATCGAATGCAAAAAATTTAAGATTCAAAAGAAATTATGAACTTTTCAAAAGAGAACTATTAGAAAAAGAAAAAGTAACATTTTCCGATAATGAAACCTTTTTTATAGGAAACAAAGATGCCAAACTGCATTTATCGATTGTTTCAAATCCATACTGCGGATTTTGTAAAGATGCTCATAAAATTGTAGAAAATTTACTTACTAAATATCCAAATGATATTTCGGTGCAGATGAGATTTAACTATTCTCCGGATAAACAGAACGAGAAATTCACGAATCTGATTTCAGATTTCATGTATACCTACCGAAATAAACCATCTCAGGAGTTCTTACAACTTATAGAATATTGGTTTGAAAACAAAGATGAAAATAAAGTAAGACAAAAAGCAGGAACAAATTCCGCTCAGGAGGATCTTACTCCTCTTGTGGAAATGTCTGCCGAAAACAGAAATGCTGGATTAAATTTTACCCCAATCATTTTAATCAACGGTTATCAGTTTCCTGATAAATACGATCGTGAAGATATTTACTATTTTATTGATGAATTGTCTGAAGACGAAGAAATTTAACGGATAATTAATTTTTGTAATACAAAATTCACTAATTTAGGAAAAATTTAAAGCGGAATCCGAAAAGCTTAATAGAGTAGGAAAATTTAAATAAATACTTATGAAAAATTTAAATAAATTAAATCGTAATGATTTAAAAAAAATTGATGGAGGAAAAAAAATTAATTTTGATCCTAGCTTACTGATATGTTATAATGTAACATATTGTTATCAAATTCCAGGAGATGTAATGGGTGGTACTGGAATTCCGGTTCAACATTATGGGCTTGATGTTCCGTCTGGAGCTACCAACGTTATGCCGTGTGGATATGCACCTGTTTATCCTCTTCCTGCAGGATGTGCTATATAATCCAAGTATATCTAAAAATCAATAGAGACTGTAAATTTACAGTCTCTACTATTCTTTATTAATGAAAAATTTTCCTTTCTATCGTCAACCAGACTCCAAAGACTGTGGTCCTACCTGCCTTCGTATTGTAAGCAAACATTATGGCAAAAGTATATCTTTACAACAAATACGTAACCTTTCAGAAACGACAAGGGAAGGAAGCAGCTTACTCGGATTGAGTGATGCTGCGGAAGATCTTGGGTTCCGTTCTTTAGGAGTTCAGATTAATTTTGAATCTCTTGCAGAGGAAGTTCCGTTTCCCTGTATTGTCCACTGGAATAAAAATCACTTCGTGGTTGTTTATAAAATAGACAAAAACAACAAAGTTTACGTTTCAGATCCCGGATACGGACTCATTACCTACACGAGAGAAGAATTCATCAAGTTATGGATCGGTGAAAATGCCAATGAAAAAACAGAAGAGGGAATTGTTCTTATTTTAGAAACCACCCCTGCTTTTTTCCAGACAGAATTTGATGATCAGGAAAGTAAAGCCAGTTTTTCTTTTCTTTCAAAATATGTATTAAAATATAAATCGCTGGTTATCCAGCTCGCAGTAGGACTTTTGGCAGGAAGTTTACTTTCTCTGATTTTCCCTTTCCTTACCCAGAGTATTGTAGATGTTGGTATTCAGAATCAGGATCTTAATTTTATTTATCTTGTCCTTTTAGCACAAGTGATGCTTTTTATGGGAAGAATGGGAATTGAAATGATCCGAAGTTGGATTTTGCTTCATCTTTCGGCAAGGATTAATATTTCTATTATTTCCGATTTCTTTATTAAACTCATGAAGCTTCCGATCAGTTTTTTCGATACGAG
>NZ_QEHP01000073.1:0-2555 GCF_003094695.1 Chryseobacterium sp. HMWF035
GTCCCTCTTTCCTTTTTGTGATTTCTTTTTGAGCAATAATATCTTTGATTGATTTTCTTGCCTCATATACCTTATTACTATTCATATTGGAGTGTTTTTTTTATTATTTCTATTGCTTCAGGGTTATTATTCAATGTAAAATGTCCAAAATTTTCGTATTCTTTAAAGTCACAGGATGAGTATATTTCCAAAAATTTATTTTTGTAATTTTCTTTCAGACCTAAGTCCTGTTTTCCCACTATTACCAAAGGACACACCCTACGATTTACTATTGTAGTAACATCTGCAAGATGGGTTAACTGCTTTGTTACACTATCTTTCAGATTATATTTTTTCAGATAGAATAGAAACATAATAGCTAGAAATGGATTTTCAGCTCTTTCTTTTTCTGTATAGCAATATTCTATCAGTTTTACAGAAAATTTATATAAATCATGGTGAACAGTCTCTATAAGAGATTTGTAATAAACCTTATCGTCTTCATCATTTCCTGCAGGTGTACTGATAAGGATCATATTTTTGACATCCATTTTTTCAGCCAAATGCATTGCTACTTTTCCTCCATAACTACAGCCTACAAGATAGGTGGTCTTTGGCTCAAGCTTTTCAACTTCAGTTTTTAAATGTTTTACAAAATCCTGAAAATGTTCTTCAAATAAAGTTTTATTATTCTGATATCCGGGATATTCTATAAAAACCTGCTCATAACCTTCTAGTTCTTCTTTTACCCGAACCACATCCGTCCAGTACGAACAATCCATGCCCAACGGATTCAGAAATATGATCCTTTTTTTATATTGTATATTATGTCTTTCCTTAATTAACATTCTTTTATATGTTATTCATTAAGTCGAAAATTACCTGACATACAATCTGTGAAGCTAAATCGTTACCGTTTGGATATACCTCAACGATGTCGCATCCGATAATTTCTTTGCCAGCCAGCAATGTATTGAAAGTTTCTTTGCACTCTTCATAGGTTAATCCATTGATTACCGGCGTTGAAGTATTACTAAAATATACAGGATCCAAAACATCAAAATCAAAGGTTATATAATACTTTTTACCGGCAGGAATATCTTTAAACAGCTCGCTGTTTTTTATGATTCTTTTAACTTCATGCGCCCAAATAATGGTTCTGTTTTCGTTTGATTTCTGACGGTTATTAACAATACCTCTAATTCCAAACTGGAAAGCATGTTTCAATCCATCTTCAAAACATTTTGTCATAAAATTACCGTGGTGGTGAATGGTATCTATATTTTTAATTTTATCATAATCGGAAGTATAAGTATCTGTATGGGCATCAAAATGGAGTACACAAAGGTCATCTCCATATTTATCAATTGCTGCTTTGATGAGAGGATAGCTTATTGAATGGTCTCCTCCGATGAAAAAAGGGATCAGGTTCTCTCTGTCAAATGTTTTCTGAGCAATTCTGTAGATTTTTTCATACATAAAATTCGGAGATTCTTGAGTATTGAAAAATATATTTCCATAATCAAAAATTTCACCTCCTTTTATTTTACCCAACAGAACTTGATAATCCTCTGTTGTTCCCCCAAAAACATTAGATTCTACCAGAGATGCAGCCGAAAGGTCTAAACCATATTTTTTGGTATAGCTTCTTAGAACATTGGCTAAAAGAGAAGAATTAATATTTTCTTTATTGCCAATTCCCAAAGGAATTCCTATAAAGCCCACAGACTTTTTATCCAGAGAGGCGTCAATACTTCTATAAGGCAAATTAAATAGATGAGGAGTATGAGGAGTAATTTTAATGACAGCATTTTTATAATCATCATTTAAAACAATATAGCTTTTATCAACAAGTATTTTTACAATATTCTCCAAATCACCTGCGATATCTTCAAACTCAGCTTCTAGTTCATTATACTGTTTAGGTTGCTTTATAAAATCGATAATTTCAAAAATTCGTTCTCCGCATAACAGCTTTTCTCCAGTAATGGAGTTTACTAATTTATCTTCCTCTTTATGAATGTATGGATTAGTATGTAAATTTTTCATTTTTTAATAGATTTTTGATCTTATACTTTTATATAAAGTTCTGAGAAGTTTGGTAAGATAGATCAGCAATAAGGTCAGTATCCCAAATTTGTAAACAAGGTTCAGAACGGAGCAGATATCCGTGACACTAATACTGCCTAAGTCTACGAGCATATTAGCGTAATTCCTTAAAAAGTTAATAATCGCAAATGCCAGCATAATATTGATTCCTATTTTTGATAATGAATAAAGAATAAGAGGTACATTATATGGATTCATATACTTTTTCTCGTCTTCAAGAAAGAAAGATGAAAGAGGTCTGATTATTTTTTTCAACCAATACTGAATACACATCTGATATTTTTTGGTAAGGTTAGGCAGATTAAATAAATCACTGTAAAGCCAGTATCCATCAAATTTGAAGAATGGAAATAAATTAACAAGCATAGTAATACCATTAATAATGAATACATTGTGTAAAATATCCTTTACATTTGTATTAATATCTAGCCAAGAATAGCAGCAAAATAATAGAACTCCTAATATAG
>NZ_QEHP01000074.1:0-34273 GCF_003094695.1 Chryseobacterium sp. HMWF035
GATCTCCACCAGTGCTTTTGTCCTCTTCGGATTAACGTGCATAATTTATTAAAATATATCCTGAATTTCACCAACTATTTTTCAGTACATTACCTATTATGCTGAAAAAGTTGATGAAATGAAAAGATCCAATGAAGATATGATAAAAATGAATAGTGATCCAAAAGAAATATATGATCCCGAAGATTATGAAGAACTTCTGGAAAAGTTGAATAACTATAAAGATTTTCTGCCAACAGATGAAGCAGAAGAATGTGTATCTTGGTTAAAAGAACAAATAGCAAGCTATCAATAAAAAAACAATGAGTGAATTTTCGGGATACGAAAAAATGCCCAACAACTTAAAAAAATTAGGTCTTAGCGAAAGCGATTTTTCCAAGATGGAAAAACTGAAATGGGTGGTTACAGAAAAAGTACACGGCGCCAACTTCAGCTTCGTCTATGAAAACGGCAGTCTGAAATTTGCCAAAAGAAAAGAATACCTCAACTGGAGTGACGATTTTTTTGGTTTTCAGCTCGTGGTCAGTAAGCTGGAAAATAATATTCTCCGTCTTTTTGAAAAACTGAGCAGCGACATTGCCGCCGAAAAATACATCATCTACGGAGAGCTTTTCGGAGGAAAATATCCACATCCGGAAGTTGCCCCTGTAAAAGATATTCATGCCATACAAACAGGAGTATATTATACGCCCGATATCGAATTTTGTGCTTTTGATATTGCCATTGAAACCGATGGTTCAGATTCTAAATATTATCTGGATTATGAAAGTGCTGTTACTTATTTTGATGAATTTAAAATATTTTATGCAAAACCTTTGCTGATAGGAAAGTTTAATGAAGCGATGAATTTCAATATCAGGATCAATTCTGCTGTTCCCAAAGAATTTAATCTTCCGGAACTGAACGATAATTTAATTGAAGGCGTCGTGATAAAGCCTTTTAATCAATTGGATAACAATGATTTTCAAAGACCTATTATCAAATTGAAAAACCCTGAATTCGATGAAGAGGAAAAATTTCATGAAGCAGAAAAATGGTCTTTCATTCCAAATGTTTCTTCCAAAACGGAGGAACTCTCCTTTATTGTAGACGAACTGAGAAACTACGTTACCCAAAACAGACTGAAAAGTGCTGTTTCTAAAATCGGGACTTTAGATTTAAATAATCATTCAAGAGTTTCCGAAATTAAAAAGGAATTTCTGGAAGATGTGATCACCGATTTTAATGAAAACAACGACAACCTTTTAAACGATTTATCTCCCGAAGATAAAACGTGGATTGCGGAGAGAATTAATGCTGAGATTAATAAAATGATTACGGCAATATGATCGACCTGAATTTTGCTCAACAAATCATTGAAAAGGAAATAAGCACCGATTTTAAAATTGCCGAATACTTTGATACGGAAGAAATGATCATATTTTTCTGGACACATAAAATATATGATCCGGATGATGAAAGAGGGCACATTATCGGTTCCGGTCCTTTAGTCTATGATAAAACTACAAAGGAATATCGAGTTATGGGTTCAGGAGAATGGTTCAGCGAGGAAATCTGCAAACTTTTTGAAACGGAGGAAAGAAAAGAAAGAACACATGATCATGATTACATAATGAAGTTATTTGAAAATCTACCGGAAGATACAGCGTACACCAATTCACTGATTAAAAAAATCAAATCAAATATCCTTCGTAGAAATTACGGTAATTCTGATGATGTTGATCTCCTTTCAATTTTAACAGGAGCCAGAAGAATAGACAAAGAATATGATCTTATTTTCAGACGTGAATGGAAACATGAAGAACACATCATAGTAGTTTCAGACGACAGTAAAGCGAAAGAAAAATTAATTGCCATTTGGAAAGAAATTGGGTATGAATACAAAATATTATCGGACAATGAATTATTGCTGTTTCGTTTAACATCTCTCACTCAGTATTAAATTTAAAATAAAGTTTGTGATAACTTCTAATATAAAAAGATGGCTGTCATTACAACAGCCTTTCTCATTACGATTACTTATAATAAACATTTGTGTTACACTATTACAACCTGCAGCGAAATCCATCGGGTTCCGTCACTTATGATTTTCCACTGCGAATTATTTTGCCCCGTTGAAATTTCATAGTTGCTTAAAGCACTTCTGGAGCTAAAACTGTTTGTATCAGTAAGTGCAGAATGCATTGCATAATTGGTATAAACATTTTCAGCCGTTGAAGAACCTACTTTATCACTGTCATTAATAAAATGCAAAACTCTTCCCGGACAGGTTGTAGGATCCGGAAGCTGCAAATTCGCAGCATTGTTAAGATATGGACTTGTAGTACTTACGTTTGCAGAAGCATTTCCTCCGGTAGAAGCGGTGCTGTATCTTAAAATCAAAATATAATCGTCCGGTTGTACTACATAAGGTGTGGTAGGAGAGTAAGTTCCTGTAATAATTTTAAAACCTTCCACCACTCCGGAAGATGAATTTCGGATATTATACCATCTGCTGGTAGGAGCATCATAAAAATACAATCCTACGGAAGTAACGTTAGATACTTTGTTTATTGCAGATCCGTCCAAAGTCGTGACAAAAACAAGAGTTCCATTCTGATTGTTTCCGTAAGATGCATCTTTTGCTGAAAGCTGTGCTCTCGTTAATCTCGGAGGTGTAAATCCGTCGGGAACTGCAGAAGAAGCCGCCTGTCCTTCGATCTGTACTGTAACTTTCGGATCATTTGTGCCTATTCCTACTCTTCCTGCATCAGTTGCAACAAAATCTGTATTACTGCTTCTCGCAGAGCCGTCAGACTTTGTCCCGATTTTTATCATCGTTCCCGCAGAATCATTGGTCCATGCATCATTAGTAGCATCCAGAGCTGTCCAGGCAGTTCCGTTCCAGTAATGAAATCCTTTTAAAAAACCACCGGCATCCGCAATAAGATAAACCAATTGTCCGTTTACCGATCCGTTTACAGAAAGAGCATTAACTCTGGGTACTAATACTCCATCTCCCGATGTTACGGCTCCCGGAGAAGATCCTGAATGGTTTTTTGCACGAATATCAAGGCTTGCATCCGGAGAAGTAGTATTAATACCAACTTGCCCATGTAAAACTGAGGTGAACACATAAGCTGTAAAAAAAGCTGTAAATAATTTTTTCATTTTGTTTATTATTAATTGTTGTTTGTTGAAATTATTTGAGAATAAATCTGTAAGAATACGATCTGAATACTTTTACCCCGAAATTCAGATTTCAGGAAATAATTTCTTCCACTTCGCTATCGAATTTCTGCTTATCTTAAAATGATTTGAAATATCTGTATTGGTCATCTTATTCTTTTTCTGATAGGTCAGAATCTGCAAAATTGATTCATCATCGTATGCCCGAAATTTTCCGTTCTCTTTTTCATCAGGAACACCATTGGTTTCAAAAATTATTTTTTCAAGTTCGAAAATATCCATCACCGAGAGTTTTGCCTTACTAAGCACTGTTTCACATTTTCTTCTTTTATCCAGATATTTCATTTCAATCATATCGGTATAAATTTTCCTGTAATCCGGAGCATTTATTCGGAATTTCGACTGTTGTATTTTTCTATCCATTTGTAAAGTGTTGTCTTAGGAATTTTATATTTTTCTGTGATCTCGGTTTTGGTTTTTAGCCCGCTATTGAGGAGTTCCAGAACAAAATTTATAATTTCTTTGGTATACACATTCTTTCTGTAAGACGGCAGTTTCTGTGTTTCCTGTTCTTCAGTTTTGCTTTTTTCAGAGGGAGAAAAAAGAATAATGTGCTGCACATAAATTCTGAAAAAATCATATTTAAGCAGTTTACTCCATCTTAAGAGAATTTCGGTATCAATGCTTGGTTTTTGGTACATAGAAAAAATTTCTTCTTCACTGCATTTCAAAAACTTCTCTATCCGGTACATATCGATTCCTTTTTCATTTACTTTCTGATGGATAAGTTTTCCAATATGGATTTTTTTTACATTGTAAGACATAACTCATAATTTTTTTATCTTATTTTTTGTGTTATTGATTATTATATTTTTTCCGTAATCCATATTTCATATCCCAACTTGACATCAACATTATCGTATCTACAGACATTTCAAATGCTTTTTGATGATACAAATATAGATTCCCAGGTAAACTGATTGATAAAAATTTTAACGTTTTAAGATCTGGTTTAAATAATCTCAAATATTTAATAATCAATGTATTAAATAAACTATTTTAGAAATTAACTTATTAGAATTATTGTATTCTATTAATTATTATCTTAGTACTGAAATTTTCAAACTTTGTAAAGTAAAAAAGGAACAGTTTCAGACAAACACAATTAACTCATGAAAACTAATTTTTACCAGAATACAAAACCGGACGGAACTCCTGGAGAACATCTGATTAAAATGTTCTTTTTCCATTACAATTTGATGCTGATGGTTATTTTATTTATTCATACCCTCATTTTCTATTTTGAAGGGAATGAAAATATTGTAGTTTTCTTTTTTGCAACGGTTTTGCTTTTAGGATTGGTAACAACCGTTAATTACCGGTTGGAATACCAAATCCTGAAATATTTTCTTGATTATTACCTTGTTGCAAAAATCACATTGCTATTTGTATTACTTTTTATGTTCTGGAAAATCGCTCCCGAAACCATTTTATTTTTTGCCCTTCTTCCTTTAGGACTATACAATCTTTACAGTTTCAGAACCGTGCTATTGGTGACATCTCTTATCACACTGCTTCTTGTTATTATGGTAAATCTTCCATTATCCTACTTTCCCGATATTATCGTCAACAAAAACGCTCATCTAAGCAAAGTAAAAGTTTTATTAACATTTCTGCCAATCTCTTTATTTCTGATATTTTACAACATAAAGATTTTTGAAAAAAAACATCAGTACAAAGATTCAAAAGCTGCCCCCGAAAACGAAGACACTGCATCTGAAAAAAGCACAGCAAAAGAAAGTGATGAAGAAAATCTTCAGATGTATACCGAAATTTATCACCGTATTAAAGAATATCTGGAATCTGAAACTCCATGGAAAAATCCGGAACTTGGCATTCAGGATCTTGCATACGAATTTGGGATCAATACCACCTATCTCTCTAAAGCGATCAGCCAGAATTCTGATACTAATTTTAAAAACCTCATCAATACCTATCGTATTAATTATATTAAGGATGAAATGAAAGTAAATTATCCAAAATATACTTTAATGCATATCTATATTTCTGCAGGCTTTAAGCATCAGTCTACATTTAACAGAGCCTTTAAGCAGATTGAAAATAAAACACCTTCAGAATATATGAGATCAATTGGGATAGATGCATATGCAATTTCTGAGTGATATGATTTTTAAACATCAAAAAATTTTAAAATAAAAAATACATTCTGAACGTAACTTTTTGATTATCTTTAGTAAAAAATCGAAAATGAAAAAAAATTTACTATTGATGTTGTCATTTTATGGAGTGTGCAACGCGCAGACTACCGTTACCAAAACCTTTAATGATCCTGTTTCCGGAGATAATCCCAATTATCTTCTTGCCACCGGAACTCCCAACAATTCTGGGACGGGAGCGAATATCACGTTTAACAATTCTTCATTGGTATTAAGCGGTTCCGCACCCGCAGCCTACTCCACTCCTTCTGCCTCTGAAATTTCAAACTTCCCCGGTTCTACTCTGAAGCTCACCGGAAGTTCAAATACAGTGTATTACAAACAGTCGGCTTCCAAACTCGAAATTACGGGTCTTGTAACCACGGATGCCACGCTTAATTTATCATCCAACAACGGAACATTTATCTCCTATCCCGCTGCTTACGGATACAGCGAGACAGATCAGGCACAGGGAACATTTACATCTACTACTGCAAACGGTCTTTGCAAAGGCACAATTACCCTTACCGCCGATGCGTGGGGAAATCTGCTTTTGGCTTCTTCCACCTTTACAAATGTTTTAAGGGTAAAATCTGTTCAGAATTTCAATCTTTACCTTCCTAACGATACCTCTTTTTTATTTCCCATAGGAACTATCGTAAACACTTCTTATTCCTATTACGGAAGCTTATATAAATTTCCGCTCCTCACTACCAATGAAACCGTGGTAAATATTCCGGTAGCAGGAATTAATAACCAGACAACGAACTCCGCACAGGCCTTAAATACGACAGTATTGGCAGCCGGAGATCGGTCTGCTCAAAAACAGAGATTGGAAATATACCCGAATCCGGCTTACGATTTTATTAATTTTAAAGGAGATACCCAAAATTACACTCAGGCAAAAATTTACAGTCTGGATGGAAAACTAATCAAAACATCAGATTTAAAATCCGGAAAAATACAGGTTTCCGAACTTCCTCCTGCATCTTACTTTATTGAGATTTCAGGAAAAGACAATAAACAGGAAACTGCAAAATTCATTAAGAAATAAAAATTTGAACATAAAAAATAAAATCTGTCCGGAAAATTTTCCGGACAGATTTTTAACGATTAAACACTGAAAATCAAACCATTGCCAAGACTTATCTCTCACTGATCAGCTTTACATCCATTATCATTCAAACAATTATAGAGAAGTCCTCTGCAAAAAAAGGAATTTCATCCCTTATTATTTACCATGCAACTCATATATTTTTTACAGATAAAGGTCTGAAAATATAGTATTATTTATTTTTAATCTGCTACCTTTAGAGTTAGAAATTCATTCTAGCAAATAATTATATTATCACTTTTAAATGAAGTTTTTTATTGAGGAAAAAAATTCGTAAAAAACAGGCATCTGTCAGAACAGCAAAATTGAATATTTCATTATTTAAGTTTACAGAAAAGATAAAAAAAGTATTAAATATTTTGTTTATAGATTACAAATAAAATTTTTCAGATGACAGGTAAAATCATTGGAATCGGTAACTGTATACCTTCCGAAACAGTTGATAATTTATTTTTTAACAATCATATCTTTTTAGATGATAAAGGAGTTGTCTTAAAAGATGACAATTTCTCACTTACCGAAAAATTAAAAAAAATTACCGGTATCGAGGAGAGAAGATATGCATCCAGAGATCAGGTTACCTCTGATCTTGGGTTAATTGCTGCGCAGGCTGCGATAGAAGATTCCGGTATAGATCCTGAAACGTTAGACTATATTATTTTTGCCCATAATTTTGGCGACGTCCGCTACGGAACAGTGCAGTCGGATATGGTTCCGAGTCTTGCAGCACGAGTAAAGCATCTTCTGAAAATTGAAAATAATTTCTGTGTGGCTTATGATATCCTGTTTGGATGTCCGGGATGGATAGAAGGTGTCATTCAGGCAAATGCCTTCATCAGATCCGGAATAGCAAAAAGATGTCTGATCATCGGAGCAGAAACACTGTCCAGAGTAGTTGATATCCACGACAGAGACAGCATGATCTATGCAGACGGAGCAGGAGCCGTTGTGCTGGAATATAATGATCAGGACAATTCCGGTATACAGTCTCACCTTTCAGCTTCATATACCCTGAAAGAAAAAGATTATCTATTCTTTGGTAAATCCTACAACAACGAAGCCTGTCAGGACACAAAATATATAAAAATGGAGGGCAGAAAAATCTATGAATTTGCTCTCGTACACGTTCCTGACGCCATGAAAAAGTGCCTTGACAACAGTGAATACACCATTGATCAGGTAAATAAGATCATTATTCATCAGGCGAATGAAAAAATGGACGAAGCCATTGTAGAAAGATTTTACAAATTATACGGACTAAAAATGCCCACAGACATCATGCCTATGGTAATCCAGAAACTCGGAAACAGCAGCGTTGCGACCATCCCTTCTTTGCTTACCATGATTTTAAAAGGAGAACTGGAAAATCATAATATCCGGAAAGGTGATGTTGTTCTGTTTGCCTCAGTAGGCGCAGGAATGAATGTTAATGCAATTGTTTATAAGTTTTAAAAGAAACCTCGTTAATTATTCTGGCGGTCGTGCTTTTTCAGCTCCCTTTCAATTTCATTAACTTCTGTAAGAGGAAGCTGATACGTGTTCTCGATATAGCTGATAAGATTTTGATGGGGTTGAGAGCCCATTTTTCTGATGAAAAGATGATTTCCCGCTTTAAGAGATTCAATAAACTGATCAGTATAAACATCTCTGCTGAAGAATGTTTTCTCAAGAACTGCCCTTTTATCGTCATTTACAATAATATCAGAAAAATCAGTGTTCATTAATACGGTCTGAAAGAAAGATTCTGCCGGAAGAAGGGTATGAAGATAATAATCTTCAAAATCCATCACACTCTTGTTATTTGTTAAAAATACACAGGTTTCTCTGGTAAACATAAACCATTTTCCACCGATGTAAGGCACCACTCCTTTCATAAATTCTCTTCTGTAAACATAGGATGAAATTTTGTGGGTAAGCTCTGTAAAATGATTTTGTATCCGCTGAAGCGTATCTGGTCTGTAAAATTTCTGGTCGTAGTAAAAAATATAATTCCTTCCTTTATTCACGGTAAGAAACTGCCGGATAATCTGCTGCGATTTCAAAGGAGAATCTTCACCGCTTAAATTGATGAAATAATCCCACTCAACACTTGCATTCAGAAGATATTCCATCGCATTCAGTTCCGTCTGGATCATACTGAATCCTCCGGAAACGATATTTACACTTTCTAAAATATACACATTGGGAAACCGTACAAGATAATTCTGTATTTCCTCTGTTAGCTCCGCCTTCGCTTTACGGTCTATATGAATAAGATAAAACTGATCTCTGGTATAAATTTTTTCAAACAGCTCTTTAAATACAGTCGGTTTGTGATGAATCATAATGAAATAAGCGATCCTCACCTGTCTTAAAGACCCGGAAACAGATTCCTTGGGTTGCGCGAGAATGGCGCCTGAGTGCTCTTGCATACGTATTGGATTAAAATTATCCGCATGATGCAAACAATTCTGTTGTGTGCGGAAGGTAAGAATAAAATTTTGATAATCAACTAATTAAATCAAAAAATATTCATTTATTTTATTGTATATTTGCCAAAGCATTAATAAAACAGGTTTCTGCCTTCGCTATTCTGTATTAGTTTAAGATCACAATTTTTCTTTCAGTTTGCCTTTTCAGCCACCCGATTATCAGAGCGATTTCAAGTAGAATTCAGACATTTTTTTTTATTTGAAAGATGATATGTCATTGTGTGCTGTTCACATTATTTCACGAAAATAATATCAACGCAATACAATAGAATGTTGAGATAACAGAAGTACAAACTGTTGTTTCTCAGCCATAACCTATTCAAATTCTTAAAATGAATTTGCTTACCATAACGGGAAACCGAAATTATTATGATCAGTTTTAAAAATTTAAATTTAATTAATCCTATTGTAAGAGCTGTTACAGAGGCGGGATATTCTAAACCAACCGAAATACAGGCTTCTGCAATCCCTCATATTTTAGCCGGAAATGATATTTTAGGCTGCGCACAGACGGGAACAGGAAAAACAGCCGCATTTGCGATGCCTATCCTTCAGCTATTAAAAAAATATACTCCGGAACATAACTCAATCAGAGCATTAATCCTTACTCCAACAAGAGAACTTGCGATACAGATAGAAGAAAACTTCAAAATATACAGTAAATATTTACCCCTTTCGCAACTCTCCATTTACGGAGGAGTATCTGCCGGAGCACAGCTTTCAGCCCTCAGAAAAAGAGTAGACATTCTGGTTGCAACTCCCGGAAGATTGCTGGATCTTGTGAACCAACGGTATATTGATCTTTCCAAAATTGAAATATTCGTTTTAGATGAAGCAGACCGTATGCTTGATATGGGATTTGTAAATGATGTGAAAAAAGTTATTCAGATGCTTCCTAAAAAAAGACAGACTTTATTCTTTTCTGCAACCATGCCGGAAAGCATCAAAAATCTTTCGGAAACGATACTGAATAATCCTGAAAAAATAACAGTAAATCCGGTATCTTCTACAGCAAAAAGCGTTCAGCAGTCTGTATATTTCGTAGAGAAAAAAGATAAAACAGGGTTACTCATCAATATTCTGCAAGACAAAGGAAAAGAGCGGTCACTGGTTTTTACAAGAACCAAACACATCGCCAACAGACTTGTGGAGCAGCTGGAAAGTGCAGGAATTTTTGCGATGGCAATCCACGGAAACAAATCTCAGACTGCAAGACAAACGGCACTCAACGATTTTAAGAACAGCAAGATAAATGTTCTGATTGCTACCGATATTGCAGCAAGAGGAATAGATATTGATGAACTTCCTAACGTGATTAACTATGAACTTCCCAATGTCCCTGAAACCTATGTACACCGGATCGGAAGAACCGGAAGAGCGGGAGCTGAAGGAACAGCGGTTTCATTTTGTGACGATCAGGAACGTACCGATTTAAAAAACATTCAGAAACTGATAGGATTTACAATGCCTGTCGTTTCGTTTCAAAAATAAAATCTGTGAAGTCGACAGATTTATAATACCATAATTTTAATACCAATTACCATGCAACAAGGCACAGTAAAATTTTTTAACGAAGCAAAAGGCTTCGGATTTATTTCTCCTGCAGACGGGAGCAAAGACATTTTTGTACATTCTTCAGGACTAAGCACAAGAGAAATCCGTGAAAACGATAAAGTGAGTTTTGAAGTACAAAAAAGCGAGAAAGGATTAAACGCAGTTAACGTTAAGTTAGTTTAATTCAGATTACCTGATGAAAAAAATTTTCTAACATAATTTTACAAGATAATCTGTAAATTCATATAATGTTTGACCATATTAAGATTTACTTTTTATTTTTTTTATGTTCATCGACCTCTTGCGAAAACAAGAGGTTTTATTTGTGATATACTTTTGCGTGGAGATTCAGAATTGAAATCACACATATTCAATATATGATTACCATAAATCTTTTCAAATCTGAAATTATCATCAAAAAGACTTAAACCATCAATAAATCTTTAATTTTTCACACGAAAGTGTATTTTTTCATTTTTTTGCCCGTTTTTTGCTCTCTGAAAATTGTCACCTACTAAATATAAGATCATGAAAAAATACTTCTTCCTTCTTTCCTCTTTTATCTTTTCAGGATTTTCTGCACAGGAAACTACTGCTCCTGAAACTCCGGCTAAAAAGGATATCATTAAAATAACAGCATCTGAAAACCCGGATAAAATGAACATTATCAAGACAAATGTTACGGCTTATGTTTTCAGAAACATCAATCTCTCTTATGAAAGAGCTTTTAACCAGTGGTTTTCTTTAAATATGGGATTCGGAACCATGCCTGAAGGGAAAGTTCCTTTCATCAATTCATTTCTGAGCGATGAAGACGAAAAAAGATTTCAGAATCTCGAAGTAAAATCGTTCAACTTTACCATCGAACCGCGATTTTATCTCGGAGCCGGTTACGGAAAAGGATTTTACGTAGCCCCTTATTACAGATATTCCAAAATTACTTCCAACACATTCGATTTTTATTATGATTACACGTTCAGCGGAACGACCTATCAGATTCCTTTGAAAGGAAACGGAAGCGCACACGGAAACAGCGGCGGCGTAATGGTGGGCGTTCAGTTTTTCCTTACGCCAAGCAAAAATTTAGTTCTGGATTTCTGGATTGCAGGAGCGCATTACGGAAAAGGACAGGGCGATTTTACCATGACGAGTGATGTGATCCTGACTCCCGATATGCAGACTCAGCTAAAAAAAGAAATTGAAGATCTGGATATTCCTTATGTGAATTACACCGTAGAAACCAATGCAAACGGAGCCAGAGTAAATGTAGACGGACCATGGCTTGGCTTCAGAAGCGGATTGTCTCTGGGATATCGATTTTAAAAATTTTTACTGCCTACTTAAAACCGTTCTTTCTGGAGAACGGTTTTATTTTTATATTAGTCTGAAATAAACACGTATGTATTCATCTCACGTTTCTGTTCACTATGCTATTCAGTTTGTTTTAGGATACAGGTATTTCATTAAATATGATAAATTATCTCAAAGTTCTTTAAACTGTAGTGAAACGGAAGATTTTTACAGACAGTTCAAACAAAAAGGGGCATTAAACTTAGCATTGATTCCAGAAAATAAAATAGCCGAGAACTTTATTGTCCGAAAATTTTCCGGCTTCAATCATAAACCATTAGTTGAGGTCATCTATTCCGGATATTCGGAATACTTTCATATTTCACCCGAAAGAATTGTTCCGATAAAAAATTACAGAAAACAATTTATCCTGAAAACAGAAGATCATCTGTACGAAAAAATTTACAATATCATTAAATATTATTATGAGAGTTCTTTAATAGAAGCTAATGATCCCATGTATCAGCATTTTTATGCAAGTGTATTCTCTCATCTTACCGGTAAAACTGAGGATGATATACCTGAAATTTATCGACTGATGGATGAAAAAAACTATCATCTGATGATGGCAATGTTTAGCATCAAAGGTGTTGGGAATATGGAAATGCATAATGGATTGCAGGGAATGGAGTTTTTACCCAAAGACGAAAATTTAAGGACATATATGCTTCCTGAATTGGGAAGCCAATTCCTTTATACGATTTTCAGATAAATTAAATCTAAAATACTTTTCACAATTAAAGAAAAGAAATATCTTTCCTGCATGAATTCATCACAAATCACCACCACCCAAAGAATCAAAGCAATTGTAGGCGGATCGATCGGAAATCTGGTAGAATGGTACGACTGGTATGCTTACGCTGCCTTTGCCATTTATTTTTCAAATTCTTTTTTTCCGGATTCGGATATGACGGCACAGCTTTTAAACACAGCCGGAATTTTTGCAGTCGGTTTTCTGATGCGTCCCGTCGGAGGATGGCTTTTCGGAAGTATTGCCGACAGAGTCGGAAGAAAAAAAGCAATGACGCTTTCCGTTTTGCTGATGTCTTTCGGATCTTTACTCATTGCTTTAACGCCCACTTATAAAACCATTGGTGTCTTGGCTCCTCTTCTGTTATTAATCGCAAGATTATTGCAGGGACTGAGTGTTGGCGGAGAATATGGCGTTTCGGCAACCTACCTCAGCGAAATGGCAACTTCAGACCGGAGAGGATTTTATTCCAGCTTTCAGTATGTGACTTTAATTGGCGGACAGTTAATTGCACTGGGAATTCAGCTCATTTTACAGAAATTGCTTTTAACGGAAGTCCAACTCGAAGATTGGGGATGGAGAATTCCTTTTGTGATCGGAGCCTTACTTTCTGTCATCGCTTTATATTTAAGGGCCAATCTTCATGAAACTGAAGCTTTTGAAAACAAAAAAAGACCTCGGTGAAAAGAAAAAAGGGACTTTAAAAGAACTGCTTAAACATCCGAAAGCATTAATTACCGTTGTCGGATTAACTTTGGGAGGAACATTAGCGTTCTACACCTACACAACCTATATGCAGAAATTTCTGGTGAATACCGTTCATCTTACCAAAGAAGAGTCTACGCTTATTTCTTTTATTTCTTTGTTTATTTTCGCTTGCTTACAGCCTGTTTTCGGATCGCTGTCGGATAAGATCGGAAGAAGACCTTTATTATTGGCATTCGGAATTCTGGGAACCCTCTTCACCTATCCCCTGCTAAATGCTTTAAGCCACACTACATCCATGTGGGGTGCGTTTTTCCTGATTATGTCGGCTTTAATTATCGTGAGCGGCTACACCTCTATCAATGCCGTAGTAAAAGCCGAACTTTTCCCGTCCGAAGTAAGAGCTTTGGGAGTCGGACTACCTTATGCTTTAACGGTTGCCGTTTTCGGAGGAACGGCAGAGTATATTGCACTTTGGTTTAAACAGGCAAATGTGGAACATTATTTCTACTGGTACATTACAGCCT
Source organism: Chryseobacterium sp. HMWF035 (assembly GCF_003094695.1). NCBI lineage: Bacteria > Pseudomonadati > Bacteroidota > Flavobacteriia > Flavobacteriales > Weeksellaceae > Chryseobacterium > Chryseobacterium sp. HMWF035. The sequence continues at coordinate 13,857 of NZ_QEHP01000074.1, forward strand.
GTATTTTCTTTTCCTTCGTGGTATATATCAGAATGAAGGACACCAGAAAAACCTCTACACTGGATAAGGATTAATCGATGATAAAAAATTCGCGGCTCAGGTTCCCTGAGCCGCGATTTCTATTTAATGATAAGCCTGCTTAAATTTCTCTAAAATATTGTCCAGATTATGCCTCTGAACATAAACGCTCTTCACATCTTCATACCTTGGCGATTTATAAAAAACTTCGTGGAAATCCATACTGCCGTTCCCTACTTTCACCACTTTCTGTACTTCGATATTCAACTTTCTTAATTCGTCTTTAAAAACCTGAAATTCATCTTGTATATTCTTCATCTATATTTTTGGATTTAATTAAAATTACCTCTTTACATCAAACACCCTACCAAAATAAAGGGGTCGTGTTTAAATTCTGAATAAAGTTAATAAAATATTCCTTATAAACATAAGATTCAGGCAATATTTTACTAAAATATTTACGACTATCGAATTTATTTTACAAAATGTATACATTTTTAACAGATTTAACGTTTAAATAAATAATTCAAAAACTTTATACCCACGACGCTCAAAACAGCTTTTACAGCATTCCTTTTATCACTGTTTAATTTTTTTCAGGCACAGAAATCTGAATTTAAAACTCCCGATTGTGCTTCCATTCAGAAGAACATAGAAGATAAAAAGTCGGAGTTTTACTATCCCGATCTCCTGAAAAAACTAAAGCAGAACGATACATTCATTACACAGGAACAGTACCGTCATCTCTATTACGGATATACCTTTCAGCCAGATTATGAACCGTATAAAATCGACGATAATCTTGAAGAAATGACGAAATTCTACCGTGGAGAAATATCTGATAAAGATCTGCCAAAAGGAATTAAACTGTTCAGACAAACTCTGGAAAAAAATCCTCTGGATTTAAGGGCAATGAACTATCTCGCTTATATGTACCATCTCACCAAAGACGAGGTGACAGCAAAAAAGATTTCACGTAATTTTCACGGATTACTGGAAGCATTTCTTTCCAGCGGAGACGGAATGACGTGTGGAACAGGCTTTCATGTAATTTCCATATCTCATGAATATGTACTCATGAATATGTTTGAAATGGAAGCCCAATCGCAGAGCTATGACGGAATGTGCGATTATCAGGAGTTTGAAAAAGGCAAATATAAAATTGCCGGATTATACTTTAATGTGAGTAAACTTTACGGGAAAATGTCCTTCAAAAGATAGATTTTTTTACGTCTTATGCAACTGTAAAAGGTACAAATGATGAGAAGTTTTATTTCTTTGAGAAATTCAATATACTATCCTATTATTTATCAGCAGGTTTAGCGACATTTGCAGTGAGAGTCTAAGTTTGATTAAACAAGTTTGATGAAGATGTTTAAAGTAAAAGAGTTCGCTCCTTTAGGAGCAGAATCTGTGTAGAAATAAGAATAAATCCGTCAATCAATCCATAGGATTGATATCTTAAATACGATAAATTTTATAAAGATAGCGTTCCTACGGAACGCAGAACGCCTTGCGAATATGGTGTCTACACAGATAAAACTCTATAGAGTTTTCTACCATTTTACTTTAAACAACTTTGGTGTTAAAATTTTAATTTAGCATTTCTAAAAGTATTTCGAAATGACCAATAAAAGCCACTGGGAAAATGTCTATGAAACAAAAACTCCTGAAGAAGTAAGCTGGACGCAGCAAAAACCGCAGACCTCACTGGAACTCATCAGATCTTTAGGATCGGATAAAAGTGTAAAAATTATCGATATTGGCAGCGGAGACAGCAATCTGGCAGATTTTCTTCTGGAAGAGGGCTACGAAAACATAACCGTTCTTGATATTTCTGAAAAAGCCTTGGAAAGAGCAAAACGAAGGTTAGGGAAAGACGCAGAAAAAATACAGTGGATTGTTGCAGACATCACCGACTTTACTCCTGAAGAAACGTATGATATTTGGCACGACAGAGCAGCTTTTCATTTCCTTACCCATTCGGAAGATATTTCAAAATATGTAAGAATTGCAGAAAAAGCGGTTTCGAAAAACCTTATTGTAGGAACTTTTTCTAAAAACGGTCCGAAAAAATGCAGCGGACTTGAAATCTCGCAATATGATGAAGAGTCGATGAATTCCATTTTTGAAAACAGCTTTGAAAAAACAGATTGTATCACAGAAGATCACATTACTCCTTTCAGCACTAACCAAAACTTTATTTTCTGTACCTTTAAAAAGAAATAAAAACCGTAACCAATTTATAGTTCTTAAAACTTATTCCTAAAAACAATCCGTGAATTACTTTCTGAGATTTAAACATGATATCTCCGCTCTTTTACAGTTTATAAAAAAGCCAGATGACGTTCAGATTGAATTTTCTTCAAAAAGAAAATTTCACTTCATTTCCAATCTGCTGATTATTGAGATTATTTTCTTTTTGGTTTTAGTGCTTCCTCTAAACTATCTCGCGGAAAAGTTTATCACTTTAAAACCGTCCGATGCTTTTGAAAATCTAACATGGTTTCAGGCGGTCTTTTTAATGGTAATTTTTGCTCCGCTTTCTGAAGAATTTATTTTCAGATACGCTCTTCGTTACAAAAAGCTTTTTTCACACCTTATCAACAGGGAAAAATGGAACAGAATTTTTCCGTTTCTGGTTTATATTTCTTCAATCATTTTCGGATTTGTACATCTGGACAATTATGTGAATGATTCGTGGACTTTTTATGCATTGTCTCCCTTCATTGTGGCTTCTCAGTTATCGGGAGGGCTTATTTTAAGCTACATTCGTGTAAGGCTGAATATTTTTTACAGTATGCTTTATCATGCGTTATGGAATCTTCTGTTCGGAATTTCTATTCCTTGCATCATGTTGCTTTTTACGTCTCCTTTTGCTGAAAAAACACAGGATTACGATATAAGAATTGAGCAGAAAGCTTTTATAAATGACAACGAACCTGTATTATCTGAAACGAAAATAGTTGATGACAGAATATACAGCATTGAAACCAGACAATATTCACTTCAGAGTTTATTGGATCATCTTTACGGAAAAGATCAGTTTACTACAGACGAAGGCTTGATGAATATTCATTTCAAATCCGAAAAAGGAATTTCCAAAGCTGAATTTTTGAAAATTTTACAGAAAGAATACGAAATCAAATAAAAAAAGGTTAAAACCAATCGATTTTAACCTTCTTATATCTACAACAAATTACTTCTTAGTTTCTTCTTCCAGTTCCACTTCAGGTCTCAACTGAGCTTTGTAAAGTGTGGAGTAATATCCGTTTTTGTCCAGAAGTTCGAGATGTTTGCCTTCTTCAACAATTTTTCCATGCTCCATCACGATAATTTTATCGGCTTTTTCAATGGTTGAAAGTCGGTGTGCAATAATGATCGATGTTCTGTTTTTTGTAATTTTTTCCGTGGCTCTCTGAATTAATTTTTCACTTTCGTGATCGATGGAAGACGTGGCTTCATCTAAAATCAGAATCTTAGGATCAGACAGATAGGCTCTTAAGAACGACAGCAATTGTCTCTGCCCGAGAGAAATGGACGAACCTCTTTCACTTACCACATAATCATATCCTCCCGGAAGCTGTTCGATAAATTCATCAACCTCAATTTCTTTTGCTCCTGCTTTTATTTTATCCAGCGTAATGCTTTCATCCCCGAAAGAAAGATTCTCAAAAATACTTCCGTGGAACAGAAAAACATCCTGCAGAACGACTCCGATATGACTTCTTAAATTATACAGTTCGTAATCTTTCAGATCAACATCATCAATTAAAATATTTCCGGAATTAATATCATACAATCTTGTAATTAAACTGATGATCGTAGACTTTCCGGCTCCGGTAGCTCCTACAATGGCAACAGTTTCACCCGGATTTACTTTAAAATCAATCCCCTTTAATACTTCCTGCTTTTCATCGTACGCAAAATGTACATTTTTAAACTCTATTTTTCCGTCAAAATGATCTTTCCTTACTTTTCCGTTGTTCGGCATCGCATTGTCTTCATCCATTAATCCTAAAACTCTTTCTGCACCTACAATTCCTCGCTGAATATTGTTGAAACGGTCGGCAATCTGTCTCAAAGGACGGATCAGCATCGAAATATACTGGATAAACGCAATCACAACTCCCGCACTGATCGTAATATATCCTCCGTAAAAAAGGATAAACCCGATAAAAAGAGACGAAATTAATTCCACCACAGGAAAAAACAGCGAGAAGATAAAAACCGTTCTCAGCAAAGCACTTTTTAAAGTAATATTAATATCATCAAACTTCTTAAATTCAGCTTCCTGCCTGTTAAAAACCTGAATGATCGGCATTCCCGCCAGTCTTTCCTGAACGAAAGAATTTTGGTTGGAAGTCCAGTTTCTTTCATCTCCGAATGCTTTTTTCAGCCTTTTCTGGAAAAATCTTGTAATCACGACCATTAAAGGTAAAATCGCCAATGTAATATAACTGAGATGAACATTGGTACTGAACATCATAATCAATACGAAAATAATTCTCAGCACATCCCCGAAAACCATTAAAAAACCATCCGTATACACCGTTGCAATGGTTTCCACATCACCAACCGCTCTCGTCACCAACTGCCCGATCGGAGTTTTATCGAAGAAAGACGTTTTAAAATAAATCAGCTTATTATACAGCCTCTCTCTGATATCTCGGATTACATTCTGCGAAATGAAATTGGAGAAATAAACCAGAAAAAAGTTTAAAATGGTCTCTGTAAAAACCAGACCGATCAAAAGATAAATATGCTTTAGCATCAGCGCTTTATCTTTCAGTTTGGTAATATCATTATCCACCACTTCCATGGTAAGATAAGGACGGTAAGTAGAAACTATTGCCAGAAAAATGGAAATCACTAAAGTAAGGATGAACCAAGAACGGAACTTCATTCCGATAAAGAACAGCCTCTTTACAATTCCCCAGGTATCTTGTTTTTTCATTGTACGAATTGAAGAAAAGAATTATATAAAATTCTATGCAAAAATAAGACTTTCAAATTTGTCAGCCTTTACAACTTCATTAATTCCTGATGAAAAATTCAGATTGATGTTATTTATGGTATAGATGAAAAACAATAAAAATGCTCAATTTAAAACTAAGCAAAGCAAAAAACACGGATCACCGGAGATCTCCGGCGGCAAGATTTTACAGGTTCTTATCGTCGGAAGTTCCGACGGGGCAAACCAATATTCAGGAGAGCAAATGTGAATTTCCGACAGGGCAAACCAATTCTTGGGCAGGCAAAAATGAACTTCCGAGAGCGCAAACCAATATTCAGGGAAGCAAATGTGAATGTCCGACGAGGCAAACTACCAATGACGGCTGAAAATCATACTCCTCAAGTCCCGCGAAATGTTGTAATGCAAAGGCAAGTTTTTCGATTTCGTTCATGATTTTCGTTTTTTTGTTTTCTTTTAAACACAAATTAAACTAATATTTTTTCACAAATGACTCAAATCTAATAAAGAAAATCTAAAATTATTTGTGAATATTCGTGGAATTATTTGTGGAATTTGTGTTTAAATATTACTCAAAATCATATCCAACATCCACGAGATACAATCCGTGAGCCGGTGCAGAAGTTCCCGCAGAATTCCGGTGTTTGTCTTCAATGACTTTTCTTACGTCTTCAGGCTGCAATTTTCCCGAACCTACCTCAACCATAGTTCCCACAATAGCTCTCACCATATTTCTCAGAAAGCGGTTCGCAGAAACGGTAAATTTCAGTTCACTTCCATTCTGTTCCCATTCTGCTTTGTACATTTTGCAGAAGTTGGTTTTATTGTCGGTATGTAATTTTGCAAAGCTGGTAAAATCCTCATATTCAAATAAAATTTTACAGGCTTCATTCATTTTATCAATACCTAAAGGTTTTCTCCAGTGTTGCCACGCCGATTCTTCCGTGAACGGATTTTTTTCAAGGGAAATATAGTACTCGTACGTTCGGTAAGTAGCGTCAAAACGTGCATGGAAATCATCTTTTACAGGAAATATTCTTTTAATGGAAATATCGGCCGGAAGAAAACTGTTCAGCCTTCTCACCAGTTCCTGATCCAGAACTTTCTCCGTATCAAAATGAGCAAAAATTTTCTTCGCATGAACACCCGTATCCGTTCTCCCCGCTCCCGTTGTCTTAATCTCTTCTCTTAAAATCGTGGAAAGTGCTTTCTCCAGTTCTTCCTGCACAGAAATAGCATTCGGCTGAATCTGGTAACCGAAATAATTCTTGCCGTTGTAGGAAAATTCTATAAAATATCTCAAGGTAAATAAAAATAACTCTACAAAAATACTTTAATTTGATGATAATCAATAACAGATTTTTTAAATAAATATCGAAAAGTAGCTCCCATATTCATCCAAATCCCTGCGAAATTTCCTATTTTTGCAAACGTATGAAAAGATGGTACCTCTATCCTTTTTCCCTCGGCTATCACATGGTAACGGGTATCCGAAACACAATGTATGATCTGGGAATTTTTAAATCTGTGAAATTCAAAACGCCGATAATCTGTGTCGGAAACCTTTCTGTGGGCGGAAGCGGAAAATCGCCGATGGTGATGTATCTTGCTCATTTCCTGTCCAAACATTACAGAACCGGCGTGCTTTCCAGAGGATACGGAAGACTTACGAAAGGATATGCTGTTACAAATTATGAAAGCAATTACAAAACTGTAGGCGATGAAGCCATGCAGTTGTTTGAACGCTTTAAAAACCGTTTTGTAATCGCCGTTTCCGAAGAAAGAGTTCCCGGAGCCAAAAAAGTAATCAGCGATATGGATCTTGATGTTCTGGTTCTGGACGATGCAATGCAGCACAGAGCGATAAAAGCAGGATTCAACATCATGATGACAGATTTTAATGATCCTTACTTCAAAGATCATCTTTTACCTGCGGGAGATTTGAGAGAATCCAGAGCAGGATCCAAAAGAGCGGATATCATCATGGTGAGCAAATGTCCCGATGAACTTACCGAGGAAACCAAACAGTATTACATTTCCAGAATAAGACCAGACCGTACACAGAAAGTATTCTTTTCATCCATCGGATACGACGAAAATGTATACGGAAGAGAAAAAATGCTTCCCGACAACAACCTGAATTATTATGATATTCTTTTAATTACTGGAATTGCCAATCCGAAACCTCTCCTCACCCATCTTGCGAAATTTTCGCAGAGAGTGAAACATTTAAAATTCAGAGACCATCATAATTTTACTGAGTCCGACATTAAAAATATTGTAGCGGAATATAAAAAATTAGGAGAATATAAATTGATCTTAACCACTGAAAAAGACTATGTGCGTCTGAAAAGTTTTGACTATCTTAGAGATATTGTTTACTACTGGCCGATCAATGTAATTATTGATAAAAAGGAAGAATTCAATCAAATCATCTTAGATTATGTTAGAAAAAATTAAGCAGACCGCAGATTTCATTAAAAACATCATTAAAGAAACTCCCTATTTTGCCATTGTTTTAGGCTCCGGCTTAGGCAAACTGCAGGATGAAGTGGAAGCCATTCACACTTTAGAATATGCTGAAATCCCCAACTTTCCGCAGACTACCGTTGAAGGACACGGCGGAAAACTGATCTACGGAATTCTGGAAGGAAAAAAAGTTCTGATGATGAGCGGTCGTTTTCATTACTACGAAGGACATTCCATAGAAACGGTTGTCTTTCCGATCCGTGTTTTTTATCTGTTGGGAATTAAAAATCTCATTCTTTCGAATGCTTCAGGCGGAATTAATCCAGGCTATAAGATCGGCGATATCGCGATCATTCGGGATCACATCAATATGATGCCTGAACATCCGCTTCGTGGCAGAAATATCGATTCTTTCGGTCCCCGATTTGTGGATATGAGCGAACCGTACAGCAGAAAAATGATCTCCGTTGCACAAAATGTTGCTTCTGAACAGAATATTAACGTCCACCAAAGTGTGTATGTAGCTTTACAGGGACCCACTTTCGAAACTCCCGCAGAATACGGAATGATTAAAGCCATTGGCGGAGATCTTGTGGGAATGAGTACCGTTCCGGAAGTGATCGTTGCTAAACATATGGGAATGGATGTTTTTGGTATTTCCGTCGTGACCGATTTGGGCGGTCCCGATATTGCCCACTCTGTTTCTCACGAAGAAGTTCTGAATGCAGCCAATAAAGCCATGCCGAATGTAATTGCAGTGGTAAAAGGTTTGGTGAAAAATTATTCATAAACCTAAGATTATTAACAATAAACTTGTTTAAACTAATTTCAGAATTAACCGCAAAAGCGACAAAAGATAATGTTAAAGCGAATTTCCAGAATAATCAAAGCGCTCAAAAGAATAAAAATCAAAGATTTTTAAAAACTATTGTTTTCTTTTTCATTTATAACAATCAACTTTAAATAAAAAATTTAGTAGATCTTTTGTGACTTTTGCGGTTAAATAAAGTTTAAACAGACTTAATATTTGTCGATGTTTTCAGAACGATAAAATTTGTGAATTTTTTAATTGTAAATTCAATAGAAATCTTCAATCCCATCAATTTTTATAAAGTCATCAAAAAATCAGTACAGATTGCACGGCATTGTCTAGATTTGCATACATAATTTTTTTGAACATGAAAAAACTGTTGTTACTATTAATGATGGGAATTTTCGGATTAGGCTGTTCTCAGCAGGCGCCGAAAGTTCTGAAAAAGAGTTTCTCCAAACAAGCTTTGGTGCAGAAACTGGAAGATGAAGACGGAAAAACGGTTACCATTCAGCAGATTCTGGATCAGCATAAAGGTAAAGTTCTGGTTATTGATTTTTGGGCAGGATGGTGCAGAGACTGTTTAAATGCGCTTCCGAAAGCCAAAGAACTGGAAGAAAACAATAAGAATATAGATTTTGTATTTCTATCTTTAGACCGTTCCAAAGAAGGCTTTGAAAGAAGTCTGGAAAAATTTGAGATGAAAGACAAAGAAAACTACTGGTTTTCATCCGGCTGGAAAAACGATTTCAACAATTACGTTGATCTGAACTGGATTCCGCGTTATATGGTGATCGATCAGAAATCTTCCATTGCAAAATACTACGCTATTACTCCTGAAGATCCGGAAATTCAGGCTACCATTGATCAGCTTTTGAAATAATTAAGATTGAGGTTAAAGGATCATTGAACATGAGACATAAAACCTTAGACTTATAAATCATACAATAAAAAATACAGGAATCCATATCTTTGCGTATGGATTCTTCTTTTCCCATGCGCAAAATAATTCACGTCGATATGGATGCATTTTATGCTTCTGTAGAACAGCATGACAATCCTGCATTGAAAGGAAAAGCACTTGCCGTTGGTGGTGAACATCGCGGTGTGGTTTCGGCGGCAAGTTACGAAGCCAGAAAATTCGGAGTCCGTTCTGCAATGCCCAGCAAAACGGCAAAAGAAAAATGTCCGCACCTTATTTTTGTACCTCCGCGTTTTGCGCGTTACAAGGAAATATCAAAAAAAATCCGTGAAATCTTTTACGAATACACCGATCTGGTGGAACCGCTTTCTTTGGATGAAGCCTATCTCGATGTTACAGAAAATAAAAAAGGAATGGAATCTGCCAATCAGATCGCCAAAGAGATCCGTCAGAAAATTTTTGAACAGACCGGACTTACTGCTTCCGCAGGAATTTCTGTGAATAAATTTTTAGCCAAAGTCGCTTCAGATATCAACAAACCGAACGGACAAAAAACCATTCATCCCGACAAAATCGAAGGTTTTCTGGAAGAACTTCCTGTAGAAAAATTTTATGGAGTCGGAAAAGTAACGGCTAATAAAATGTTCAGCTTAGGCATTTACAAAGGGAAAGATTTAAAGAAAAGATCCATTGAAGATTTAACAAGACTGTTCGGAAAATCCGGAGCTTATTATTACAATGTGGTTCGCGGAATTCATCATTCGGAAGTAAAACCGCACCGCATCCAGAAAAGTGTGGCAGTAGAAAGAACTTTTTTTGAAGACCTTTTTGATGAACAGCAGGTTGAAAAAAAATTACAGAGCCTGAGCGAAGAACTGCAAAACAGATTGCAGAAAAATAATATTCTGGGAAGATCTTTAACTTTAAAAATTAAATACAAAGATTTCTCACTGTATACAAGAAGCATCACCAAAGAAGAATATTTTTCCTCTGCCGAACAATATTTCAATACCGGAAAAAAACTTTGGGAACTAAGACCTTTCGATAAGCCGGTGAGACTGTTGGGATTATCTCTTTCCCAGCTCAACACCGAAGAAAAAAAACAGGTTTCCGTTCAACTAAAAATCCCGTTTAAGGAATTCGAAGATCAATAATCCGTTTTTTTTCACTAAATTGTAGTAACCAAATTTTACAATTTATGAATGAAACGATGATTCAGTATTTCCATTGGTATTCTGAAGGAGACAGTAAGCTGTGGAAAGAAGCAGAACAAAACGCAAAATATTTAGCCGGACTCGGCATTACATCCGTCTGGTTTCCGCCCGCTTACAAAGGCGCAACAGGAGGTCACTCTATTGGCTACGACGCTTACGATCTCTATGACCTCGGAGAATTTGATCAGAAAGGAACAATTCCCACCAAATACGGCACGAAAGAAGATTACCTGAAAGCGATAAAAGCGCTTAAAGAAAACAATATTAAAGTAATTGTAGATATTGTGCTTGGACATAAAGGCGGCGGCGATGAACTGGAAACCTTTAAAGCATTAAAAGTTGATGAAGAAAACAGAGAAAAAATAATCTCGGATGAAATAGAAATACAGTCTTATACCAAATTTACCTTTCCCGGAAGAAATAAAAAATATTCTGAATTTGAATGGAACTTCACCTGCTTCAGCGGTGTGGATTATGCAGAAGGAATGGATTCGCAGATTTTTAAAATTAAAAACGAATACGGAACCGACTGGGAAGAAATGATCGATGATGAGAAAGGAAATTACGATTACCTGATGTACAATGATGTAGAACACAGAAATCCTTTCGTGCGCGAAGAACTGAACAACTGGGCAAAATGGTACTTTGATGAAACCGATTTCGACGGCGTGAGACTGGATGCCTTAAAGCATATTTCATTTGATTTTTATAAAGAATGGCTTACTTTGCTTCGTTCCAATACCGGAAAAAATATTTTTGCGGTCGGCGAATACTGGGCTCCCGGATATCTGAATCTCTTGCAGAAATACATCGATGTTACCGAAGGATGCATGAGTCTGTTCGACAGTTCGTTACAGAATAATTTTCACACCGCTTCCAACGAAGGAAATTCTTACGATTTGCGGAGAATCTTTGACGAAAGCCTTACTCAGGCAGATCCGCTTCACTCGGTAAGTCTTGTGGATAATCATGATACACAGCCTTTACAGGATCTAGAAGCTCCAGTTGAAGAATGGTTCAAACCTTTGGCGTATGCATTGATTCTGCTGAGAAAAGACGGTTATCCGTGTGTGTTTTATCCGGATCTCTACGGAGCGCATTATGTGGATAAAGATAAGGAAGGCAATGATCAGGAAATATTTTTAAATAAAGTGGACGGCATTGAAGAACTTCTGAAAGCCAGAAAAAACAATGCTTATGGAGAACAGAGAGATTATTTTGAGGATGCCAATTGTCTTGGATGGGTTCGTGAAGGCGATGAGGAACATTCCGGATGTGCAGTTGTTTTAAGCAATAAAGATGCATACGAAAAACCAATGGAAATGGGAGAAAGATACATCGGACAAACGTTTTATGATGCATTGGGAAGATTTGAGGATAAAATTACCATCGATGAAAACGGTTGGGGAAATTTCCCGGTTCCGGCGGGAAATGTGAGTGTCTGGCTTGCTGAATGAGTCTGAATACAAATATCACAAATGGCTTTCACAAATGACACGAACGCTTTTGCAAATAGCACAATTTTAAATGAATCTATCTAAAATTACTTTGTGAATATTCGTGAAAATATTTGTGACATTTGTGTTTAAAAAATGTAGAAAATTCGTGGTATTCGTGTTTAAAAAATAAAACTAAACTTTTCGGAGTTCAAGAATTTCCGGTCGTTCTGAATGATCGGAAATTTTCCCTGTTCTTGCAAATTCTGCCCACAATGCACGGAGTTTTTTTCCGTTTTCCTGAATGTGTTTCCACGGAACATCTTTTAAAAGTTCTGCCGATTTCCATGCTTCCTGATTTTCGAAAATCAAAGGAAGATCTACACAGTGGGAAGCTCCGATATAATTGTTTTTCAGAACGGACTTAATTTTAAACCGGTAAATATTTCCACCGCCTGAAGCATAATTTTCAGCAAAAATCTCTGCCGGTTTTTCATAAATGGATTCCGTTGTTTTACGAACGATTTTGTTGAGAATTTTTTCGTGGAGATACGTGTAAAGTCCTTCCTGAGCCGTTTTTACATAAAAAGCAGTTTCGTCATGACTGGAACCGATCAATACATCATATTTTTTCGCATTCTCTTTCCATTTTGGTAAACTTTCCTCTTCCGTGCATAAAGGAGCAAAACCATATTGCGTACAGAAAGGCATGGACGTTTTTAAACCATATTTTCTGAATGAGGGTAAAAATTTCACATATTCATCCACCATTTTCAGGGGATCTTTTTCATCTTTCAGAAAATCGGTCTTCCTGAAAAATTCTAAAGACATTTTACTTCTTTTCATCCTGAAACCAAGCGGTGCGCTGTGGATAATTGCCCGCTTAAACAATCCATCAATTCCTTCGGAAATCATCAGATGCGCAATCGCATCGCCTCCGGAAGACTGCCCGAAAAGGGTAATATTTTCCGGATTTCCGCCAAAAATGTGGATATTTTTCTGAATCCACTTCAGAGATTCCATGATATCAAACAAGCCTAAATTGGCAGGTCTTTCTTCATTGCCTCCCAAAAATCCGAAAAGCCCGAGACGATATGTAATGGAAACAACAATAAGATTCTGCTCTTTCACCCAAACCGAAGGATCGGAAGTTGGCAGATCTCCACAGCCAATTTCATAGGAACCTCCGTGAATCCAGACTACCACCGGAAGCTTCTCATTTGCCACAAAATTTTCCTGACGGGTAATTGTTAAAAACTGAGGAGATTCATCGGGTTCGAAATGCTCCACATTCGTTTTCTGGATCAATCTTTCCAGCAGCGGACTGATGTGTTGAGGACAGACCGGTGTTTTATCCGGAATTTCGTGAGTCTGAATATCTTCTACAGGAACGGGCTTTTTATATCTTTCTGATCTCGCGTAACGGATGCTTTTCGCTTTGATCACACCGTTTGTTTTTATTGCAGAGATTGTACCGATAGAAGTATGAAAAGTATGAATTCCTGTATTTTGCTGTAACGTCATGATGAAACAAAATTTTTCTGCTTTTTAAATGTAGTAATTTTCTCAATTTAATGAAACATCAATGTCCCTGTTGTAGACAATTTTTCACAAATAAATTCTTAAAATCACTTAAGTAAGCAAAGAAATATTGTTCTGGTTTTTGCTTCAACCAATCAGTTTAAAGATTTATATTCACTTGGAGAAACGCCTACTTTGCTTTTAAAAAGCCTTGTAAAATGCTGCGGATATTTGAATCCAAGATTGTACGAAATTTCACTGATGGATTTGGCGGAATCGAAAATCTGGTCTTTTGCCACATCAATCAGTTTATTGTGGATGAATTCCTGAGCGGAAACACCCAGTTCTTTTTTAATTAAATCTCCAAAATAATTCGCGGAAAGATTAAGCTGTTCTGCAAAATAATGAACCATCGGAAAACCTATATTCTTAGGCTTTTCAGAGGTAAGATAATCGTTCAGCAGACTTTCAAATCTTCCGATGACTCCCTGATTGATGTGATCTCTGGTGATAAACTGACGGTCGTAAAACCGCATGCAGTAGTTCAGGAAAAGTTCGATGTTATTTACAATTAAAGATTTACTGTGTTTATCAATTGTCTGTTCCAGTTCATGCTTTATATTTTTAAAACATTCCAGAATAATTTCTCTTTCTTTTTCTGAAAGATGCAGCGCTTCATGAACTTCGTAGGAGAAAAAATTATAGTCTTTGATATTTTTTCCGAGGTTGGTTCCTTTTAATAAATCAGGATGAAAAATAAGAGCAAAACCGGCTGGCTGAATGTAGGTACCTGCATTAGAAATTCCGTACGTCTGTCCCGGAGCGATAAAAACCAATGTTCCTTCCTGATAATCGTAGCTGTGTTTTCCGTACTGCATATCGCCACACATCACATCTTTTAAAAAGACCGTGTAAAAACCAAATTGTCTCAAATGCTGACAAATGGGATCGGATTTGGAAAAATCGATTACACTTACCAAAGGATGTAACGTCTCATGGTTCAGCATTTTATTGTATTCTGAAACCGTATTGTAGATTTCAACCTCCTGATTTTTCATGAAGTAAATTTTAATTGCCATTCAAAATTACCACTTTTAAAGAGACATTTTATTTTGTCTGTAAAATTGGTACATCTTTCTGTAATTTATATAAGATGATTTACTCTAAAAGGTTCGAATTTTGCAGCTAAGAAAATAACGAATTTCCTATTCTGAATCAAAGAATAAACTAATCAAAATAATTAATACTAAACAAAATGAGTACATTCACAGTAAAAGCTTACGGAGCAGAATCCAAGACTGCCGATTTACAGGAATTAAATATTGCAAGAAGAGAAGTAACGGCAAAAGACGTAGAAATTGAAATTCTATACTGCGGCGTTTGCCACTCCGATCTTCACACCGCAAGAAACGACTGGGGCGGATCAATGTATCCTGTAGTTCCGGGACATGAAATTGTAGGGAGAATTACAAATGTAGGAAATGAAGTTTCTAAATTTAAAGTCGGAGATCTTGCGGCAGTCGGCTGTATGGTAGATTCTTGCGGCGAGTGCGAAAGCTGCAAACACGATCTTGAGCAATATTGCCAGAATGGTTTCACAGGAACTTATAATGGAGCTGATAAACATTTGGGAGGTCATACTTTCGGCGGATATTCTCAGAAAGTAGTTGTAGATGAACATTTCGTATTAAGTGTTCCTGAAAATTTAGATTTAGCGGCTGTTGCTCCTCTTCTTTGTGCAGGAATTACAACATGGTCTCCGTTAAGACACTGGAATGTAGGTCCTGATTCTAAAGTTGCTGTTGTAGGTTTGGGAGGTTTGGGACACATGGCGATTAAACTGGCAAAAGGTTTGGGTGCTGAAGTAACATTATTCTCGCGAACTCCGGGAAAAACGGAAGATGCTAAAAAACTGGGAGCAGATCATGTGGTGATTTCCACAGAGCAGGATCAGATGGATGCTGTAAAAGGGAAGTTTGATGTGATTATTGATACTGTTCCTTATGAACACGACATTAATCCTTACATGCAGACTGTTGCTTTAAACGGAACTCTGGTTATGGTAGGATTTGTAGGAGAATTCGAAAATGAAGCTCCAAGTACAAGACCGCTTATTTTCCAGCGTCGTTCTGTTGCAGGATCTTTAATCGGAGGAATTGCCGAAACTCAGGAACTTTTGGATTTCTGCGGAAAACATAATATTGTATCGGATATTGAATTAATCAAAATGCAGGATATTAATGAAGCGTATGACAGAATGCTGAAAAGCGACGTGAAATACCGTTTCGTGATTGATATGCAATCTTTGTAATTCTTCGTATATTGTTAACTAAGGCTCTCTTCGGAGGGCTTTTTTTTGTTGGCGGTTTATGGTTTATGGTTTATGGTTTATGAAAATTAAGTTTTCTGATGGTTAATTTTTTACAATGTTACATTTCTTAAATGATCATATTTTCCCTCCATGTGTTTAAATGCCCATTCTGCCATGGAACTGATAACCGGAATTAAACCTTTTCCTGCCTCACTCAATTCGTAAGTAACATGGGGTGGAACAACCGGCTTTGCGGTTCTGATAATCAGTCCGTCATTTTCTAATTGCTTTAAATGCTGAATCAGCATCTTTTCGGTTACTGCGGGAATGGCTCGTTTCAGTTCGCTGTATCTTTTGTCTCCGTTGGAAAGATGATATAAAATAATCGGTTTCCAGAATCCGCCGATTTTTTCCATGACATACGTTACGGGACAGGAATCTAGTGCGTATTTTTTATTCTGCTGAATGGTTGATGTTTCTTTTATGGCTGTCATAATGAATACATACTTTAGGGTAAGTACTTGTATAAAAGTAAGTACAAATATACCTTTGTATCAGGAAATAAAAAAATAATTATCAACAAAAAAATAAAAATTATGAAAATCATCATCACCGGTTCATTGGGAAATGTAGCAAAACCTCTTGCAGAGCAATTAATTGCAGAAGGACATGATATTACCGTTATCAGCAGCAGCGAATCTAAAAAAAGTGAAATTGAAAATCTGGGAGCCAAAGCCGCTATCGGTTCTATTACAGACCTGAACTTTTTGGTTGACACTTTTAAAGGAAATGATGCCGCCTTTCTGATGACTCCACCCAATATGGGATTTGAAAATCTTGTTGAAAATACGACGAACGCCGGAAAAAATTATGCAGAAGCCGTTCAACAAACCGGAGTTAAAAGAATTGTAATGCTGAGCAGCATCGGAGCAGAATCTCCTGTGGAAAACGGACCGATAAAAGGTCTTCATGCTATTGAGAAATTCTATAATGAACTGGAAAATACGTCAGTCACTTTTTTAAGAGCAGGATATTTCTACATCAATTTCTTTAATGATATTCCGCTGATTAAAAATGCCGGAATTCTTGGCGCGAATTATCCGGATCACACGGAAGTTCCATTAGTTCATCCCAAAGATATTGCAAAAGCTGCTGCTGAAGAACTGTTAAAAAGTGCTGAAGGCAAACATGTAAAATATATTGTAAGCGATGTTCGCAAAGCTCAGGATTTTGCAAATATTTTCGGAAATGCCATCGGAAAAGCGGAACTTCCGTGGGTAGAATTTAAAGATGAAGATTCTTTACACGGAATGCTTCAGGCAGGAGTTCCGCAGGAAATGGCAGAATTGTATACAGAAATGGGAAGAGGAATCCGTGCCGGAATTGTTCAGAAGGATTTTATTGAACATGGTTCTGTAGTGGAGGGAGAAATTAAATTGGAGGAGTTTGCGAAAGAGTTTGCGGATAAATTTAATGCTTAATGTTATTTTATAACTTTTTCTTTTGTCTTGAAACAAAAGAAACAAAAATTCAAGACTCGGAAACTTCCGCTAAAAATTAAAATTTAATCCTAAAATTCCCAAAACTTGCGCGAATTAAAGATTTGCCTTTTGATTTAATATTTGTCTCGCGCTTCTAACAGTGGGAATTTCTTAACGGACTAAATTTAAATTTTCTTAACGCTCCATTTTCCTATGTCATTTAATCATTACATTCAAATAAGTTTCGGCGAGCCAAAGGCTCGCCGAAACTGTTATCAATAGATTATTTAAATCTAATCTTTACCTCAACCTTGATTTATTCCTTTTCTTTCAAAATTCCCTTCAAAACCTTCAACTTTCCGTCAATAGGCTGATCGATTTTCAACCCTAAAATATCTGCAACCAAAGGATAAACGTTAATGTTCTGAAATTCATCGATCACCAAATTATTTTTGAATTCCGGTCCCCAAGCAAAGAATGTGGCTTTCATTTCAGGAACTATCTGCGGATTATAGCCATGTTTTCCAACCGATGATTTTTTACCTTTTTCCAAAAATATTTTGGGAGCATTGGGAATCAATAAAATCTGTCCGATTCTTTTATACCGGTCATCTTTTGTTGAAAAATGAAGATATTTGGGGAGTTTTTTATCCAGATAGACTTCATAATCTTCTGTTTTGTTAGCTTTTAATTCTTTATAAACCCTTTTAACCTCATCTGGATTTTTAACGTAAACCCTCAATAAAGTCTGCGAATTGTAAAAATCAAATCTTTCTTTATTAAAAAGCATTGCGGGAATTTCTAACGGACTTCCTCCATCCACTTTTATCATTCCGTGATCCGAAACAAAGACAAAGTTTACATTTTGTAATCCTAAATCATGAACTTTCTGAACAAGTTCGCCAATAGCTCCATCCACCAGATGAACAGCATCTTCGGTTTCTCTGGAGTCCGGACCGAAATGATGCCCGCTCGCATCAACTTCAGGAAAATACAATGAAATGAAATGTGGTCTTTTTTCCATTGGAAGCTTTAGCCATTCGATTACTTTATCCACTTTTTCAGATGCTGAGAATTTTTCGTGGTAATGATAATAATAAGTGGGTCTGTTTCCTCCTGCATTGCTTGCAGAACCTACCCACATTAACGATGCGGAAAGCATTCCCTGTTTTTCAGCCAGTCCCCAAAGCGGCATTCCGCCGTACCAGTTTCCGTCTTCAGCATTTTTTTTATCGCTCATGGCGTAACTTTCCTTCTTTTGGTAATCGTAGAAATAATTATCGATCAGTCCGTGATGAGAGGGATGCAATCCCGTAATCAATGTCCAGTGATTGGGAAATGTAATGCTTGGATAACTGGGAATCATCGCTTTCGCCTGAACTCCCTCATTGGAATATTTCAACAGATTTTCTGCATTGTATTTTTTAGCATAATCATAACGAAACCCATCTGTAGAAATCATGATGAGATAAGGTTTTGTCTGAGCTTCAGCTGTATTGTAACGATCAGGAACTACAACTTCTTCTGTATCAACATTATCTTTTTGGGCAAAAACTGTAAGTGAAAAAATTAACAGTAAGAATTGAAGGCTTTTCTTCATGATTTATATTTTCTGCAAAATTAGGGTCTAGAATCCTGAAAGAAAAGATTCTCCGGTTAAAAAAAGATTAAAAGCATTTTTTAGAATGAGTGTAAATAAAGAATATTTATATTTGGATAAAATATTAAATATTGGAATTTTTGCTGGATATTTTAGGAAATTTTGTTCGCTGGATATTTATTTACCACTGCGATTCTGAAAGAATAAACGAGAAATACAGTTCTCATCCTAAATCTGAGGGATTAAAAAATACTTTAGCAGGAATTATATTCATTGTTTCTGTCACAATTATCATTTTATATTTTTCATAAAAAAAGACCACCTTTCAGTGGTCTCCGTTTATTCTTTGATTAACTGTTCAAAAGATGTTGAACCATCTTTCAACGTAATTTCCAGATAATAATTTCCGGATTTCAAGTCGGAAATGTTCACTTCTTTTCCATCAGCTTTTATGGTTTTCACCTTTCTTCCGGTAGATTCGAAAACATCAATAGTTCTTATTTTATCGGCATCTTTGAAATTAATGGTTTCTTTTGCAGGATTTGGATAAAGAACTACTTTTTTACTTTGTGCAGCGACTTCTCCGGTTGCTAAAACAGCTCCCATCGTAAGAGAAGCGTAGCCTCTGTTTGAAGAATGGTAAGCTATTCCCGTTCCTCCTGCAGTTCTTGCATAGAAAATATTAATGGTTCCCGCAGAATTAGGAATGGCAAAGTCTCCAGTTCCTCCGGCAAGAGATCTTGTAGCGACTACTGTTCTTGTACTTCCCGAAACGGTGTTTGAAACCTGAGTCCAATCCTGCGTAGCATCTGCAGAAGGTGAGGAAAATCCTACGAATGTATAATCTCTGTTTGAAGATGAATTGTAAATAAATCCATCTGATCCGTTTGCCATTCCGCTTGATCCGAAACCGATTCCGAGCATTGAATTGCTGTCTCCGGTTAAAGTAAGCGTAGCGGTAGTTGCATTCGTGTCTAATTTCACCGTCATTGCAGCAGCCGATAAATTTACTGTACCCGACGAAAACTGCGCTCCTACAGAAATCGCAAGAGCCATTGATAATGTGAGTAAAACTTTTTTCATATTTTAATTTTTAAGTAGATTAATTATTTCTTTATTGTTCGTCTGTAAAGCATATTCGAAGGGAGTCATTCCCTGCGCATCTTTCAGGGTTTTGTCGGCTTTGTATTTCAGCAATAATTCCGTCAATTCTTTATTTCCAAATTTTACTGCCCAAAATAAAGGGGTCGATCCTGTAGCATCCGCAATATTAGGATCTGCTTTTTTCTCTAAAATATAGGTTACCAGATCTTTGTTATATTTTACGGAAAGCCCCGACAATGCAGTTCCTTCCCGGCTTTTATAATTTACATCTTTCACATTGTCCATCAAAAATTTGGCAACGTCTACATTTCCTCTGTAGCAAGCCAGAATTAAAGGAGAAAAACCGCTTTCATTAGTTTGGTTAATGATGTCCGGATTCTGTTTCATCATGTCCTTCACTTCAGCAACTGTACCGCTTCTTGCCACATCAAAAATAGATTTTGCTTTTTCCTGAGCGGTTGCCAAAGTAAAACTGAGAAACATTCCTAACAATAAAATTAATTTTCTCATTGTTTTGTAAGAACATAATTGTATTGAACATTCACGTTTTCAGCA
>NZ_QEHP01000074.1:34283-70619 GCF_003094695.1 Chryseobacterium sp. HMWF035
AACAAATCCTCCCGACATATAAATTTTTCCGTCTTTGGCATAAATGGTTGCCGCAGAATTGTACGCCTTATCTACTCCATGAAAATTTAATTTTCCCTGAACGGTATATTTTTGTGGCGTTGCGGATAATTTGGATTTATCAAAATTCAGAATTTTTCCGGTGAAGGTTGCCTTTGGATATTTTGCGGTTTCGGCATAGCTTTCATTGAAGTGCTCTTCCATTAATTTTGTTTTGAAATGGAAGTTTTTTACGACAGAAACTGATGCAAAATCTCCTGTATCAGCATTGATTACCGCGACGTTATTGTCGTCCTGTGCAAAAACATCTTCAAATAGAGGTACAGATGCTTCAAACGTTACTTTCCCTGTTTTAGCCATATACCTTTGCGCAAAAGCAAAATTGGTAAAGAATAACGCTGTAATAAGTAAAACTAGCTTTTTCATT
Source organism: Chryseobacterium sp. HMWF035 (assembly GCF_003094695.1). NCBI lineage: Bacteria > Pseudomonadati > Bacteroidota > Flavobacteriia > Flavobacteriales > Weeksellaceae > Chryseobacterium > Chryseobacterium sp. HMWF035. Next base: position 34,729 of record NZ_QEHP01000074.1, read on the forward strand.
TTAAATTTTTAGTTTTCGAGAAGCCCGTCGGCTTTCCATTTCGTGATGATAGTAATTTGTGAAGGCGATAAACTCCCGCCTTGAGGCATTTTCAGAGGGTCTCCGTTGGCGCGGCTTATTCTGTTGATGACATTATCGATATTTGCTTTCACCTGAGAATAGTTTGAAAGAGCCTGAACTCCCGGTGAATGACAACTGACACAATTGGCATCAATAATGGGCTTTACGTCTTTATTGTAAGTTACCACTTCCGCAATCGGAGTATTATCCGAGATTTCCTCATATGTTCTGCTTTCACAAGCCGTTAATACCACTGCTGATGAAATGATGTACATAAACTTTTTCATACTTTAAAATACTCTGTAAAGATTAAACCCAAAGAAAATCTGCCCTTTATCCCATTTTCCGGCTGCATTGGTTAAATAACCGATGTCTGAATTCAGTTGGGAATTGGTGAACAAAAGCTGGAACACGTGTCCCCCGGTTTCTATATCCATTCCTAAAGAAAGCGGATTTTTATAGAAACTGTGATTGTCGAAATTCACAAAATATTCTGCATTAATGGAAACTCTTTTGGAGATTTTATAACGTCCTCCCAAACCTGCAAGAAACTGGTTTTTATCTTCAATAGTAGGTTCGTAGAGATTTTTGTGAACGTATGACGGTGTTAACTGAAGAGAAAATTTATCGCTGAATCTTCTGGAAATCAAAGCCTGCGTAAGATAAGAAAGCCTGTCCCCAAACTGAAGATGCGGATAATTATCTTTGCTGAGATCTGTATTTACAGCCAGAACATTGTAACCTACAACGTCTACAGGAAAGCTTTCGCTCTGTTTTACGAGCTTATATTTTACTCCGCCTTCGAAAGTTTTCAGGTTGGTTTCTCTGGAAAGGCTTACTGAGATTCCGTCTGTAACGCCATAGATTACACCGAGTTTTGTAGAAGCGTCATCCAGTCCGAAGAAGTCTTTAAATCCTTTGCTTACATCGCCGAAACGGTGCGCCACAACAATATACCATTCGTTTTTTGCAGGAAGTTTGGTAGATTGCCCGGTCACAATTTGTAATGCTTTAAAAGCAGGCTGGGAAACATTGGTGTTTTTGGTCTGAATGGTATCAATATCTTTCAACAGGTCTTCCTGTGCAAAGGAAAAAACTGAAGCAAACATTGACAAAAATAAGACAGTTTTTGTCATACACATTTATTTAAATAGTACGACAAACTTATCGACTTATCGACTTACAATTGTGTGATAAAAGTCACCGACTGAATTGTTTTTATCAATGAAAATGTTTAAATAATTAAATATCATTTATTAGCCTTGACTAACATTTTCATTTACAGGCATTTTTATGCCTTCTTTGGTCTGAATAATTTCGCCTTCGTTTTCAATTTTTTTAAGGACACGGCTTACTACTTCTCTTGAAGTTCCCAAACTGTTTGCAATTTCTCTGTGGGTAAGTTTGATGGGATTGTTTCCGGTTGCTGAAATCTGCTGTTTTACGTAGTTTAAAACTCTTTTATCCAATCTGTGAAAAACCGCATCATTTACCATATTCATGACGTCTATAAACCTTTTGTCATATTCAGAATAGAAAAGTCTGTTGATTTCAGGGAATTTAATAAGCCATTCATGAACAACGGACACAGGGAACAGCAATACTTCGGAATCTTCTTCCGTAACGGCATAAATGCGGCTTGTGTAATCTGTAAAAATCGAGGAAAATGTCATGAGACAGCTGTCATTAGAACGGATATAGTAATAAATCAGTTCGCGGCCGTCATTCAGGCTGAAAACTCTGATGGAACCTTTAATAAGAAACGGAACAAATTTATTTTTCTGTCCTTCTCTTACGATCTCGGTTTTCGCTTTAATTTCAGTAACAACAGCGTGCTTATCCAGCTCTTTTAAAAAATCATTTCCTAAAAAGCCAAATTTGTTAATAATAAACTGATTATTGATCATATTCTTTATATTCTTTCTAAAAACAAATTTAAAAAAATATCAATATAAGAATGAAGAGAATGCGAAACTATTCATCATTTAAAAGAAAAAGCTGCTCCACATTTGTGAAACAGCTTTTTTAATTTATAGTCTGTATTTAAGATTCAGGCCATAAAAGAAATAGGATTTGCTCGGACCGGGATTGAGGTCTGTTGCAACTCCTTTCGGATATCCATTTCCTGTATCGGAATCATTGATGCTGTTTCCTAAAAACAGGAAGGTATAATTAATCTGGTTGGTGAGATTATTTCCCATGACATACGCATCCAGATCGAACCTGCCGAAAGATTTTTTATATCCTAATTTAGAATTAAGCAATCCAAATCCTTTTACAAGATTGGTATTGGCAAAATCTGTGTAGACATTCCCCAGATAATTATAGGTATTTACTAAATAAAAGCCTGGTTTTGTGTATAAATCCAAACCTACTGCATATTTGTTTCTCGGAACACCTACAACTGTTTTATGATCGTAAGTCTGATCTGCTCCTAATAATCTTGTTTTAAAATCTCTATATTTCGCATCATAATAAGACATATTTACGAAAGGAACAATTCTGTTGATGAAAGAATTATCGTTTTTATACTGATAGCCGATGCTTAATTCCAGACCATTATTTTTCTGACTTCCCGTATTTGCCCAATAGGTCTGATTATTGGAATTTGGTATGGTAAGCTGTGTTAATTTATTTGAGTAATCGATTCTGAAAACAGAAACCTGATAATCAAGCTTGGTATCCAATAATAATCCGTGTATACTGAAATCTAACATTTTAGCACGTTCAGGTTGCAAATCGTTATTTGCGGTATTCGTAAAATTAATGAAAGATGCAGTAGTCGTCGGAGCATTATAGCCTTCACTGTAGCTTAGGTTAAAGATCTGATGCTTCCATTCTTTCTGTAATGCAAAATGCGGCGTATAAGCCGTTTCGTATTTTTTCTCGAAAGAAAGGTCTTTGTTATACTCATTGACATTATTAGCTGTCAGTAACCCAGGTAATGCCAAAAGATCGTCTCTCTTATAACGTGTACTGTTCATACTTAAACCCACCAAAAGGGTAAGATCCCAAGGTGTATAAGCGATTTTATCAATTAAAAAATAGGAGTTTTGTGTATTATTGTACTTGAAATAAGATCCTCTTGAGATATTGCTTACCTGCATCGGCGTATTTACATCACCCGTAAATCTATAATTGGAAATTTGTGATCTTGATGTTTGTAATTCTACACCAAATTCAACATTGTTACTAAAATTTCCAAATTTATTTTTCAACATAAATGTTGATCGCAATCCTGTATTTGAGTTAGCAGATGTTTCAAAAGCTCCTGCTGCAATTCTGTCAAAATTGTTTCCAGCATAAAATATAGTGGTGGAATTTTTAAAATTTTTAGCGATCTCCCACATATATCCTAATCCTACTCTCGTCGAATTAATCTTATTTCCCGAATTCTTTCTGATGTAGGCAATATTTCCGTTATCAATACCTGCGTAATAGTCAGAATATGGTATTTGTCCTGATACTTTTTCATAAGAGTAAGCCTGACTTCCAAAGAAGCTTAACTGATCATTTTTTCCGAGTTTAACCGTTCCGTTTACGTTAAAAAAGTTTTTCAGACCGCTTCCGTTAGGTCTGTAACCATCGGTTTCAAGGTGACCGTATGCAGCATTCACAGAATAGTTTTCATCAGCAACATTGAGCTGAGTGCGGGACTGAAATGTTTTAAAAGCGCCAACTAAAGCGTTTTCCGAAACAGTAATGCCTTTGGTAAAATCCGGACGGGTATAAAAGCGAACCGCTCCTCCTACTCCACCACCATACATGGTTGCTGCAGGACCTTTGATCACCTCAACATTGTTTACGTAGGCAAAATCAATATCGTCGAGAATAGTAATTCCTTCCGCATTGGTTAAAGGCATATTATTCCAGTAGGCTTTCACCCCCCAGTTGTTGAATTTCTGGTCGTTACCATATCCGCGGACAACGAGTCTCTGACCTCCGAAATTTGTTCTTTTATCCACCTGAACTCCGGGCATTATGGATAAAGTCTGATCTATTGCTGCGGGATTATTTCTGTTGAGTTCTTCTTCGGAAAGGGTTTCTACAGATTGTGCATGTCTTTTGAATTCTGCACGTTCCTTTTTTATTTTTTTTCTCCCCTGGATAGCAACTTCTTCAATTTCTGACGATTGCTGAGCATTTGCAATTGTACAGCCCAATAAAGCTGCAATGCATATATATTTTTTCATTGATTTTAAAAATTAATTATTTGTCGTTTAAAAGTTTATGAAGATTTAAACCTTTCTTCCGGAGGCGGAATGATAACGGACAGATAATATGTATTTTCGAGTCTTTTCAAATAATCTGATGTGGATCTGAAATAAAATGTAAAAAGATGAAGGTTTTCTGCTTCAAAAAAAGTAAAAAAGCTGGAGGTCTTTATAATTTTCTTATGCTGAAAAGGCGAATTAAAATACCGCCATGCATAGATTTTTTTGGTCACAAAAAAGCCCGAGAATTTTAGAATTGAATGAATAACAATGTCTTTTTTATCGAAATAGCAGTGATAATATTTTTCACCGTTTTTATGATCAACTTTAATAATATCGTAGGAAAAGCCGTTTAAGGTAAATTCTTTTTCCTCTTTCCATTCGGCTTTCAGTAAGTCTTTTTCTGAAAAGTAAACGGTTTCGGACTCATCGAATTTATGATTTAAAATATGATATTGTGTTCTTTCATAGATTTCCTTTTTTATACTGGAAATAACAGGACGGATCATATTCATCAATACGATCATGAAAGGAATAAACAGAAATATGAAAAACAGTTTTTTGTGCAAAAAAATTATGGTCTTCGGGGGATGAGTTCTCCCTCTGGTTGAACTAAGGTGAATTTTGGAATATTGATTTTGTAGATTTTTTTAGAATCATTTAGGGTATATTCAATCCGGTTTTCTTTTGGATTTGTGATTAGCGCTTTTTCAGATTTTACAGCTGTCGATCCGGCAGGTGAATATTCCAGGTTATTGATTTCATCCGGATTTTGAAAATTGCCTTTTACAGTGATTATATTTCCTGAAAGAGATTGGGTAAAACTGACTGTATTTCCTTCCGCTTTAAAAGATTTTACGGCAATACGGTCTTTAGTGTTTTTTAATTTTAAAGCAACCGTGTATAAAGCGCCTTTCACTCCGGATCTTCCGCCAAACCATTCCGTTTTTTCCGCAGAAACTAAAGTTAAATCATCCTTATACAATGAGGAAACCGGCGCTTTACAAGAAAGCGCCAGTATCCAAAATATGATGATCAATAACTGATTGTTCATTTTTTAATCGTCATCTCCGCCATCACTTACTTTCCCTAAAACCAAATAGTTTCCGCTGTATACCACTTCACCTTTGGATTCGGCTTTCAGGATGTAATTCCCCGGAGTTAATCTCTGCCCAAATTCTTCATCAGATTTCACATTCTTTTTACTGTAAATCAGTCTTCCTGAAGCGTCAAAAATACTGATGTCTACCGAATTGTATTTAGCCGCATCAAATCTTAAGTGTGAGATTCCTTTTGAAGGATTAGGATATATTCTTGTCTCGCTGTTTTTAGTTTTAACATCTCCTGTCGCCAACGTGATGGTTGTATTTTGAGTTGTCCATGCTCCTCTTCCGTAAGTGGAAACCAAAACTGTTTTGGTTGCAGGTCTGTAGTCTAAATTGGTAACTCTTACATTTCCGATATTTCCACTGGTAGAAGACCATGTTGGCGAAGCAGAAAGGAAATTTGTGGTTCCCCATACTCCCATTTCTGTCCCCAGAATAACTTCATTGGAATCATCCGGATTTGCAAGAATTGTTCTTACCGGCATATCGGGAAGGTTTCCTTCTTTATTTTGCCATGTTGTCCCGCCATCCGTAGAAAAGAATACGCTTGTAAGGTTATAGTTGGATAATGTTACCATAATCTCATTTTCATTTTTCCCGAATTCGATATCTGAAATGGTTCCTGCAGCCGGTGTTGTAAGTAGAGTGGATGCATACGATGTGGTATTCGCATTCGTTACTTTAATAATTCTTCCTAGATTGGTTCCTACAAACAGTGTTGTAGAAGCTGTTGTATAAGGAGAAACTTTCATCCAAGAGATCTGTTCGTTAGTCTGCGCCGTTCCTAAGGTCATTGTAGTGTTAGTAAACGTTGTAGATGTTGCGGATAAGCCGGGTGTTCTGAAAATAGTTAAACCCGAACGGTAAGAATAGAACACATTATTTATCCTGTCTAAGGCGATTTCATTCACAAAATGTCCGTAAGCATTTCTGTTGGCACTTGAAATAAGGTAATACGTGCTGCTCGTTAACAGGTAGTGGTTATTGTAAACATAACTTGCAATTTCATAATTGTCCTGATCATCGTACTCCGTATACATTCCATCCCCGCCTGTAGCTGACTGACTGGTAAGGAAATTATTTGCCTGCGGAACGCCATATAACCACCAGGAGCCATTATCCTGAGCACCTGCTAAAAGTTCTTCATTGGCAGGAGTTTTAATAGGATTCAGCATTGCAGTGTAAAACTGGGTAACGTTGTATCTTGTATTTCTCGCAGCGAAACCTGATGTTGTTACAATATTATTTTTATTGGAAGCAAAATAAATTCCACCATCATTTCCAAACATCATCTGGTTGGTAGAATAATTGTTGAAAGGATTGAAAACTATTGCGTGCTGATCTGCGTGTACCTGAGAAACCTGTAACGCAGCCATGTTATTGTTGTTCGACCATTTTGAAATCTGCGTCCAGTTTACCCCTCCGTTTGTAGATTTGTATAAATCCACACCTCCAATATAAACTGTATTGTCATCTAAAGGATCTGTAGCAATAACAAGATCATAAAAAGACTGTCCTCTTGTAAAGTCATTTGCAGGAATACCTGTATCCGTAGCGGTAGGAAGTGTAATTACAGGAGTTGCATCATTCGTAGCCTGCCATGTTGTTCCCCCATCTGTAGATCTTGCGATACGGATAGGTTCAGAAGTACTGTTGGCTCCCTGCATGAATGCATACACTTTATTGGCATCTGTTTTGGAAAGCGTAAAGTTTACTCTTGCACCGGAATTTCCTACGTTATAGACTACATTAAAAGTATTTCCATCTGTGGATTTTAAAATTCTTCCTCCGGAATCTATATTAGAATATCTGGAAGATCTGGTAGAAACCCAAACCGAGTTATCTGCTCCAATTTCTATTTGCTGAATAGAATATCCTGTTGTACTGGTCGTGTTAGTCGTTGTATTAAGTGCTAATAAGCTGGTATTTTTTGTAAATGTAGCTCCACCATCTGTAGATTTATACAATCCTGCCTGACTCAGCCCCTGAAATGCTCCGTCGTTATAATTACCGCTTACGCCTGCATACACTTCGGAGACGCCTCCATTATTTCTGACTTTAATATCGTTAATATAAAAATTTCCGCTTCTTACGTTACCCGAATACGTGGGGGTAACGGTAAAAATCTGCGTCCATGTACTTCCTCCGTTTGTAGACTTCCAGATACCGGAACCTATAGCATCCGCGGTGGATGATTCTCCTGTTCCAACATATAAAACCTGTGGATTATTCGGATCATAAGCCATACTTGAAACGGAAGTATTTGCCCAGAATGTACTTAGCGGGGTCCACTCGTTTGTACTTACCGAAGGATCCTGATTTACCCAAAGTCCTCCTGAAACACCTCCTGCAAAAACTCTTTTTCCCGTAGGATCATTTGGATCATACATAATTGCGCGTGTTCTTCCGCCTACACTGTAAGGTCCTCTTTCGATCCATGGCTCGTTAATAATTTTATTTGTAGCGGAACCTCCAGTGTTGATAAAAGACATGGGTTTTGTAGGAGCATATTTTCCCTGAACAATTTCCTGATTTAATTTAGCAAGTGAACCAAAATTGTTTTCACCCGTAACAGGATCCATAGTTCTCTTGTAATCTTCTTCGTTATAAAGATTAGGCGGAATTCCCGCAGACTTAGATATTTTATGCTGTTTTTTTAAATTCTTCTGGTACCTGGAGTATAATTCCTGAAGATGCTTTTGATTTGTCTGAAGTGTTTTATCCTGAGCATATGCATTTACGGTAATGCATAGCATAATGCCAAGAATGGTATATCGTTTCATTTTTTTATATTTTTTACAAATATAAATGAACTGTAGAAATAATTTTATAAAAAATTATAATTTATATAAAATAATACAATTAAAATGATACAATTTAATTATTATGTTAAATGTAATTCATAAAAAATGCCCCAATAAAAATTGAGGCATTCATTTATTTTTTTTAGAGTAAATCTTAAGCGTTTACGTTGTTTCCTCCTAATACGAAAGGTTCAACTTCTTTGATTTCTCCGAATTGCTGCTCGTAGTTAGCAATGTTTTGCTGAAGAGCAGAAAGTACTCTCTTAGCGTGAAGTGGAGCAAGAATAACTCTTGATCTTACTTTTGCTTGCTGTACTCCCGGCATTAACTGGATGAAATCTACTACAAACTCAGATGGAGAGTGGTTTACTAAAGCTAAATTAGCATAGATACCAGCTGCTACCATTTCGTTTAATTCGATGTTGATGTTTCCGTCTTGTGGATTTTGATTGTTGTCCATTGTTATAAAATATTTTTTTATTCGAAATTTTGAGGTTGTGAAAATATAAAAATAAATTCAAACCTCAAATTTCCGAATCATTATTTTTAGTTAAGATCTTCGAATTCTTTTTTAGAACCTACGATCACATTTTGGTATTCTTTAAGACCCGTACCTGCAGGAATTCTGTGTCCTACAATTACATTTTCTTTAAGACCGTTAAGATCATCTACTTTACCAGCAACTGCTGCTTCGTTAAGAACCTTAGTTGTTTCCTGGAATGATGCTGCAGACATGAATGACTTCGTCTGAAGAGCTGCTCTTGTAATACCCTGCAATACAGGCGTTGCTGTAGCTGGTAAAGCTTCTCTTACCTGAACTAAAGCCTGATCTTCACGCTTCAGCTTAGAATTCTCATCTCTTAATTCTCTTGCAGTAATCATCTGACCCGGCTGGAATACTTTAGAATCTCCGGCATCTACTACTACTTTAAGACCGAATACTCTGTTGTTTTCTTCCAAGAAGTCATATTTATGCTCAAGAGCACCTTCAAGGAACTGAGTATCACCTCCATCAACGATAGATACTTTTGTCATCATCTGTCTTACGATGATTTCGAAGTGCTTGTCGTCGATTTTTACCCCCTGTAAACGGTAAACTTCCTGAATTTCGTTTACTAAATATTCCTGAACCGCAGTTGGACCTTTGATTCTTAAGATATCGTCTGGAGTAATGGAACCGTCAGAAAGTGGCGAACCAGCTCTTACGAAGTCATTCTCCTGTACCAAAATCTGGTTGGATAATTTAACCAAATAAATTTTTCTTTCTCCAGTTTTAGCTTCAACGATCAATTCTCGGTTACCTCTCTTGATTTTTCCGTAAGAAACTACCCCATCGATTTCTGTAACCACCGCCGGGTTTGAAGGGTTTCTTGCTTCGAATAATTCGGTAACTCTCGGAAGACCTCCGGTGATATCCCCTGCTTTTGCAGATTTTCTCGGGATTTTGATTAAGACTTTACCAGCCTTAATTTTTTCACCATCGTTTACCATTAAGTGGGCTCCTACCGGTAAGTTATACGCTTTCTGTTCAACTCCTTTAGAATCTACCACCTTCAAGGTAGGTACGGCTTTCTTATTTCTGGATTCGGAGATTACTTTCTCTTCAAATCCTGTCTGTTCGTCAATCTCCAACTGGAATGAAACCCCTTGGATGATGTCTTCATATTCTACCTTACCGGCAGTTTCTGCAATGATAACCGCGTTATACGGATCCCACTTACAGATTACATCGCCTTTCTTCACTTTATCACCCGGTTTTACAGATAATATGGAACCGTAAGGTACGTTAGCTACCATTAACGGAGTTCTGGACTCGTTATCAGCAACTAATCTGAATTCTGTTGAACGGGAAACTACAACTTCAGCAGTGTTACCGTTTTCATCTTCAGAAGTAATTGTTCTTACCTCATCCATTTCAACGATACCGTCTCTTCTTGCAACGATTGATGGGTTTTCTGATACGTTTCCTGCAGTACCCCCTTGGTGGAAGGTTCTCAACGTAAGCTGAGTTCCCGGTTCCCCGATGGATTGTGCTGCAATTACACCTACCGCTTCACCCATATGGATCATCTTCCCTGTCGCTAAGTTTCTACCGTAGCATTTTGCACAGATTCCTTTTTTAGCTTCACAAGTAAGTGGCGAACGAACTTCAACTGCTTCTAATCCTGCTTCTTCGATTCTCTTCGCTAACGCCTCACTGATTACCTGATCTGCTTCAGCAATTAATTCATCACTTTCAGGATCATAAATATTATGTAAAGAAACTCTACCTAAGATTCTTTCAGAGATTCTTTCAACGATCTCATCATTTTTCTTAAGTGCAGTAACTTCTGTTCCTCTTAAAGTTCCACAGTCGTCTTCTGTAACGATAACGTCCTGTGCAACGTCTACCAATCTTCTCGTTAAGTAACCTGCATCGGCAGTCTTAAGAGCGGTATCCGCAAGACCTTTACGGGCACCGTGGGTAGAGATAAAGTATTCTAGGATGGAAAGACCTTCTTTAAAGTTAGCAAGAATCGGGTTTTCGATGATCTCCGCTCCGGTAGAACCGGCTTTCTGCGGTTTTGCCATCAAACCTCTCATCCCTGATAACTGACGGATCTGTTCCTTAGAACCCCTCGCTCCGGAGTCAAGCATCATATATACAGAGTTGAAACCTCCCTGATCGGTTTTCATTCTGCCCATAATCATCTCCGTAAGGTTTGCGTTGGTTGTAGTCCAAACGTCGATTACCTGATTATAACGTTCTGTATCTGTAATAAGACCCATGTTATAGTTGGCTCTAATTTCATCTACTGTTCCGATAGAATCTGCAATCATCTGCTTTTTCTCAACAGGAACCACAATATCTCCTAATGAGAAGGAAAGACCTCCTTTGAATGCGTTTGAATATCCTAAGTCTTTCATTGCATCCAGGAACTTCACAGTTGTAGGGAAATCTGTATCTGCAAGAATTTTACCGATAACGTTTCTCAATGATTTCTTCGTTAAAAGCTCATTGATATATCCTACCTGCTTTGGTACAATCTGGTTGAATAAGATTCTACCTACTGTAGTTTCGATTAATCTTGTTACGATTTCTCCGTTTTCTTTAACCGGAAGTCTACATCTTACTTTAGCATTTAAAGATACTCTTCCTTCCGCATAAGCGATTTCTGCTTCTTCAGGAGAATAGAATGCCAAACCTTCACCTTTTACTTTCATATCTTCTGTAGAACTCAATTCTTTGGTCATGAAATAAAGACCAAGAACCATGTCCTGAGAAGGTACTGTAATTGGAGAACCGTTTGCAGGGTTTAAGATATTTTGAGAACCTAACATCAATAACTGAGCTTCAAGGATCGCTTCAGGACCTAACGGTAAGTGTACCGCCATCTGGTCACCGTCGAAATCGGCGTTGAATGCTGTTGTTACCAACGGGTGAAGCTGGATTGCCTTACCTTCGATCATCTTAGGCTGGAAAGCCTGAATACCCAGTCTGTGAAGCGTAGGTGCTCTGTTCAGTAGAACAGGGTGACCTTTCATCACGTTTTCAAGGATATCATACACTACCGGCTCTTTTCTGTCGATAATTCTCTTAGCAGATTTTACTGTTTTTACAATTCCTCTTTCAATCAGTTTTCTGATGATGAAAGGTTTGTACAATTCCGCAGCCATATCTTTAGGAATACCACACTCGTGAAGCTGTAAGTTCGGACCTACAACAATTACGGAACGTGCAGAGTAATCTACCCTTTTTCCTAATAAGTTCTGACGAAAACGACCCTGCTTCCCTTTCAATGAATCTGAAAGTGATTTCAATGGTCTGTTTGATTCAGACTTTACGGCTGAAGATTTTCTTGTATTATCGAATAGTGAATCTACAGATTCCTGAAGCATACGCTTCTCGTTTCTCAAGATTACTTCAGGAGCTTTGATCTCCAATAATCTCTTCAAACGGTTGTTTCTGATGATTACTCTTCTGTAAAGGTCATTTAAATCGGAAGTAGCGAAACGTCCACCATCCAACGGAACCAATGGTCTTAGTTCTGGCGGGATAACCGGAAGTACACGCATGATCATCCACTCAGGCTTATTGATCATTCTTGTATTGGCACCTCTTAATGCTTCTACAACATTCAATCTTTTTAAAGCCTCAGTTCTTCTTTGTTTTGAACCTTCGTTGTGTGCTTTGTGTCTCAGGTCGAAAGACAATGCATCAAGATCGATTCTTTTTAATAATTCCTCAACCGCTTCAGCACCCATCTTAGCAATGAATTTGTTCGGATCGGAATCATCAAGATACTGGTTCTCGATCGGAAGAGTTTCCATGATATCTAGGTACTCTTCTTCAGTTAAGAACTCCATGTTTTCGAAATCAGAACCGTCTAATTTTTTAGCAATACCCTGCTGAATCACTACATATCTTTCGTAGTAGATGATCATATCCAACTTCTTGGAAGGAATTCCTAAAAGGTAACCGATTTTGTTCGGTAAAGAACGGAAATACCAGATGTGAGCAATTGGAACTACCAGATTGATATGTCCGATTCTCTCTCTACGTACTTTTTTCTCTGTAACTTCTACTCCACAACGGTCACAAACGATCCCTTTGTAACGAATTCTCTTGTATTTACCACAAGCACATTCGTAATCCTTTACAGGACCAAAGATTTTTTCACAAAACAAACCGTCTCTTTCAGGCTTATGCGTTCTGTAGTTAATGGTTTCCGGCTTAAGAACCTCCCCTCTCGATTCCTGAAGAATCGATTCCGGTGAAGCTAAACCGATGGTTATTTTATTAAATCTACTTGATTTATTTTTATTTGACATTTGTTAGATTTTAAATTTTAGATTTTAGATTTTAGATTAATTTCCGAATGTTTACATTCAGCATTTATAATTTAAAATTTAAAATTATTCCTCTAGTCTTACGTCTAATCCAAGACCTTGTAACTCGTGAAGTAGTACATTGAATGATTCCGGAATACCTGGTTCAGGCATCGATTCACCTTTTGCAATGGCTTCGTAAGTTTTCGCTCTACCAATTACGTCATCCGACTTCACAGTAAGGATCTCTCTCAAGATATTTGATGCTCCGAATGCTTCAAGAGCCCAAACCTCCATCTCTCCGAATCTCTGACCTCCGAACTGAGCTTTACCTCCTAACGGCTGCTGAGTAATCAATGAGTAAGGACCGATAGAACGTGCGTGCATTTTATCATCAACCATGTGACCTAGTTTCAACATATAGATTACCCCCACTGTTGCAGCCTGAGTAAATCTTTCTCCGGTACCACCATCATAAAGGTGAGTGTGACCGAATTTAGGAAGACCTGCTTTCTCAGTGTATTCAGTAATCTGGTCTAAGCTAGCTCCGTCGAAGATAGGCGTCGCGAACTTCAATCCTAATTTCTGACCAGCCCATCCAAGAACTGTTTCATAGATCTGACCGATGTTCATACGCGAAGGTACTCCAAGTGGATTCAGTACGATATCTACCGGTGTTCCGTCTTCAAGGAATGGCATATCTTCTTCACGAACGATTCTCGAAACGATACCTTTGTTACCGTGACGACCCGCCATTTTATCTCCTACATTCAGTTTACGTTTCTTGGCGATGTACACTTTAGCCAACTTCATGATACCTGCAGGTAATTCGTCTCCGATTGAAATTGCAAATTTCTCACGGTTTTTAACCCCTTGAATATCGTTGTACTTGATTTTGTAGTTGTGAATTAACTGTTTGATTAATTCGTTTTTATCGTTATCAACTGTCCAGTCTGAACCGCTAACGTTTACATAATCTTCAACTGAAGTTAATAATTTATGAGTGAATTTCACGCCTTTACCGATGATTTCCTCATCAAGGTCGTTTTTCACACCCTGAGAAGTTTTACCGCTTACAAGCGTGTTTAATTTTTCAATTAAAGTGTTTCTCAGATCATCAAACTTAGCCTTGTAAGTGTTTTCAATTTCTTCAAGCTTAAGTTTTTCTTCAGTTCTTTTCTTTTTATCTTTAATGTTTCTAGAGAACAATTTCTTGTCGATCACAACACCTCTTAATGAAGAATCTGCTTTTAATGAAGCATCTTTTACATCACCAGCTTTGTCACCGAAGATTGCTCTAAGAAGTTTTTCTTCAGGAGTCGGGTCAGATTCACCTTTTGGAGTAATTTTACCAATCATGATATCTCCAGGCTTCACTTCAGCACCGATTCTGATCATACCGTTCTCGTCAAGATCTTTAGTAGCTTCTTCAGAAACGTTCGGAATATCTGCTGTCAATTCTTCCATACCTAATTTGGTATCACGAACTTCCAAAGAATATTCATCTACGTGGATTGAAGTAAACCAGTCCTCACGAACTACTTTTTCGTTGATTACGATCGCATCCTCGAAGTTGTATCCTTTCCAAGGCATGAACGCAACCACTAAGTTTCTACCAAGAGCCAATTCTCCTTTTTCAGTAGCATAACCGTCGCAAAGTACCTGTCCTTTTTCCACTACATCACCTACTCTTACGTTTGGTCTTAGGGTAATGGTAGTACTTTGGTTAGTTTTTCTGAACTTAGTTAAGTTATATGTTTTAGTAGCAGACTCGAATTGTACTAAATCTTCGTCTTCGCTTCTTTCATATTTAATAACGATTCTGTCGGCATCTACATACTCTACAGTACCTGTACCTTCAGCGTTAATTAAGATTCTTGAATCTCTTGCAACCTGCTGCTCAAGCCCTGTACCTACAATCGGAGCCTGTGGCTTCAATAGAGGAACTGCCTGACGCATCATGTTCGATCCCATCAACGCACGGTTCGCATCATCATGCTCCAAGAAAGGAATTAATGAAGCGGAAATACCAGAAATCTGGTTTGGTGCAACGTCGATAAGGTCTACCTGAGATGGCTCAACTACCGGATAGTCACCATCTAATCTTGCAATAATTCTGTCTGTTTCGAATTCACCGTTGTCGCTCAATTCAACGTTTGCCTGAGCAATTACTTTAGATTCTTCGTCCTCTGCATTCAAGTAGATAGGATCTGCATTAAGATCAATCTTGCTGTCTGCTACTTTTCTGTACGGAGTTTCGATGAAACCTAATCTGTTGATTTTCGCATAAATACCTAAAGATGAAATCAAACCGATGTTTGGTCCTTCCGGAGTTTCAATCGGACAAATTCTTCCGTAGTGGGTATGGTGAACGTCTCGAACCTCGAAACCTGCTCTTTCTCTTGATAAACCTCCAGGTCCCAGTGCAGAAAGTCTACGCTTATGCGTGATTTCTGATAGCGGGTTGGTTTGGTCCATGAACTGAGAAAGCTGGTTGGTCCCAAAGAACGAGTTAATTACTGATGTTAATGTTTTTGCGTTAACAAGATCAAGCGGAGTAAAGATTTCGTTATCTCTAACGTTCATTCTTTCCTTGATTGTTCTTGCAATTCTTGAAAGACCTACCCCGAACTGTCCTGCTAATTGCTCACCAACCGTTTTAATTCTTCTGTTGGATAAGTGGTCGATATCATCAACCTCAGCTTTAGAGTTTACAAGCTCGATTAAGTGTCTTACAATAGCAATGATATCCTCTTTCGTAAGAACTTCAGTTGTCGTAGGAATGTTCAGCCCTAATTTTTTGTTTAGTCTGTAACGTCCCACTTCACCAAGAGAGTATCTTTGCTCAGAGAAAAATAATTTTTCAATGATTCCTCTTGCGGTTTCCTCATCTGGCGGATCTGCATTTCTTAACTGACGATAGATATACTCTACTGCTTCTTTTTCAGAGTTCGTAGGGTCTTTCTGTAATGTATTCTGGATGATAGAGAACTCGTTGCTGTTTTCTTTGTGAATCAAAATAGATTTCACACCCGCATCAAGAATAAGATCCAAGTGTTCTTTTTCAAGAATCGTTTCTCTGTCTAAGATGATTTCGTTTCTTTCGATAGAAACAACCTCACCGGTATCTTCGTCTACGAAATCCTCGAACCAAGTGTTCAATACTCTCGCAGCCAATGTTCTTCCTTCTACTTTTTTAAGGGCAGCTTTAGAAACTTTCACTTCTTCAGCAAGGTCGAAAATCTGAAGGATATCCTTATCAGACTCATAACCGATCGCTCTTAATAAAGTTGTTAATGGTAATTTTTTCTTACGGTCGATATACGCGTACATTACGCTGTTGATATCTGTCGTAAATTCCATCCAAGATCCTTTGAAAGGGATAATTCTTGAATAGTACAGTTTGGTTCCGTTTGCGTGGTACGTCTGTCCGAAGAATACACCCGGTGAACGGTGTAACTGGGTAACGATAACCCTTTCAGCACCATTGATGATGAAAGATCCACTAGGCGTCATATAAGGAACCGGACCTAAGTATACATCCTGAACCACAGTCTGGAAATCCTCGTGTTCAGGGTCTGTACAATACAATTTAAGTCTTGCTTTAAGAGGAACGGAATACGTTAAACCTCTTTCCACACACTCATCGATTGAATAACGTGGAGAATCTACCAGATAATCCAAAAATTCCAATACGAATTGATTTCTAGAATCGGTAATCGGGAAATTTTCCTGAAAAGTCTTGTAAAGACCTTCATTTTTTCTGTCTTCAGGAAGCGTATCAAGCTGAAAAAACTCACTGAAAGACTCGATCTGGATATCCAGGAAGTCCGGAGTGATGATTTTTCCTTTCGCTGAAGAGAAATTTACTCTCTGATTTCCCCTAGTTGTAGGTGTTGTTTTACTCATAAAACTTTTAAGAAAGGTTAAAAAATATTTTGATTCATTAAAAAATATCAGAAAAAAGAATTTGAGAGGAGAAAGCTGTAAAAGACCTTATAATGTTGGCGCTATTAGAAACAGTCTTATATTTTTTTCTCTTGATTCTCAGAATCTTATTCCTAACTGCAACACTGGTATATCTTTTCACAGCGTAATGCAAAATATTTTTATTACTTTTGAGGCAGATACCGCCGTAATATCTATACACAAGAAATCCCTTTCATCATAATGAAAGAGGTGATATTCAATATTTTATAGATTTACAAACAATTATTCGCGCCAAAAGAGGCTGCAAATTTACAACATTTTATTTTTATATACAAATAAAACAACTTCATTCTGAAGATGTTAATTATTTTATTCTGCATCCGGAAGATCATATTCATTCCATAAGATTTTTCTTTTGATAGATTTGTTAAACAAAAAGGTCATCCAAAAATATGGATGACCCGCCCTTAATAAAAAAAACTCAATCTTAAAATTAATTACAATAACCTAAGATTTAGCTGTATTTTGATGCTGAACAGATATCATTGAAATTGACTTTACAGCCTATAAAATTCAAAAATACTGTTATAATCTATATTTACTGATAGAAACCGAAAATAATCTGATGTTTTTTAACAGCAATACTTATTATATAAAGTTAGTTAAAAAATATCAATAAAACATTTATTTTCAAATATTTAAAAACATAAGTCATTCTTGCGAATGACTTATGTGCAGAAACGATTTATTTATTGAAATTACCTCACAATAACTTTGTATGATTTTACAGTCGTTTTTGTTTCTACTTTTATGATATACATTCCCGCAGGTAAAGAAGAAGTACCGATTTCGGCATTTCCTGAAAATTTACCTGAGCTGATTAATTGTCCCTGAGCTGAAAACAATGTGTATGTACCTTCTTCATCAGATTTCACATTTAAATTTTCACCCGCCTTTACAGGATTAGGATACACTTTAACATCATTGGCAACTGTTTTTACTTCTCCTGCCGAAGCTTTAGCTGTTATACCACTGTTTTTAGCGAAAGAAGAATATGGTGAAAGAGGAGAATTAGGCGAACCTTTCGCAACAAGATCCGTATCTACAACCGCCTGAATTCCATCTGCATCCGCATCATTTATTCTCGAAATAAATCCTTCTCCAAGATCATCCAGATTATCTTTTCCGATGGTATAAAGATCGAAGTCTACATTATTGGATTTAAGATCTACAAAATCCGGTTTATCGTCTCCATCTGTATTTTTTAAAGGATATTTCATGGTTCCTGAATCCGGAGATGTTTCCAGAATATCCGCAATCCCGTTATTTCCTGTTGCAACACCGCTGTCGATAATCCCGTTGTGATCTGCATCGATCTGATCAATCACCGAAGTTGGAATTCCAGATTCAAATAAATCTAAAATACCGTCGTTATCAGAATCAAGATCAAGGTAACTTGAAATTCCGTCTCCCAGTTCAGCAATCACCAGTTTGTTTCCGTCTACGTCATCATCTTCAAATTTTCCGTTTGCGTTAAGATCCTCCCATGCATCAGGAATACCGTCATTGTCAGAATCATTATCGCAAGCATCTGCAACGCCATCTCCATCGCTGTCTATAGCAGAAGATTTATCATTTACCACAGAACATCCTTCTGCACAATCCGGAATACCGTTTCCGTTGTTATCAATACTGTCGTTTCCGTTCGGACATTTATCGTTACAGTTCGGAACACCATCCTGATCATCATCAAGCTGAACAAATGCATTATAAATGTAGTATTGCTGCGCCAGAGTGATTCCTATTCCCGGATTGATCTCAATTTTCATCCTGTCAAACGCTTTTGTTGCCGTAAAACCTACGTAAAACTGATTGGAAGCCGAAGTAATAAACTGTCCGCTGAATAATCCACCGGAAGTTCTGGATTCTGTTACCGTTGTCCCTTTATAGAAAGTAATGGTGATATAATCTAATGCATTTATCGTGAATAAATTGGCACTTTTCGTTAAGGTAAAACCTCCAAAAGTTCCGGCAGGATATTCTCCTGTATTGCTTTTAACCGTTAACCTAACTGTGGGAATTAGTAAATTGATCGGAGATAAATTTACCGTTGCAAAATTATTGGTGTTGTTATCTACTACGTTTCCTGTGTTGGTAATATTGGTTAATCCTAAAATTGTTCCCGAAGCTCCCGTCCATGAAGCTCCCTGTACAATTTCTCCCAGTCTTGAAGTTCCTGAAGTCTGGATATATTCATTACAATCGCAGCCTTGAGGCTCTTCAAAGGCATAAAACACTTTTAAAGCTCCGAAATTCACTCCTACAGTCTGAGTGATTTTTAGTCTTACTTCATTAAAAGGCTTGGTTGTATTGAGGGAAATTTTCTGTTTATTGGAACCGAATCTTAATACTTTGATATTAATCAGTCCGCCTCCATCAAATAAGTTTTTAGAATCCTGCAGCTGCCCGAATAAATAGGTCTCAATCGTTATATTTTTCAAGAACTCAGCGCTTAGCAATTTACCCTGATCATCCGGTTCAATAACAAAACCTGCTTTATTTCCTGCTGGATAAACCTGGTTTTTATCTAAAACACCTACAGAGTATGAACCTAACAAACCTGCCGGTAAAACGATGGAGCCGTAAGAACTTTTATCTCCGTCACCAATCTTTGCTCTGTCATTTACATAAGAAAGTGGTGCTAAAAAGCTGCTGCTTCCGGAAACATTTCCGTCTACACCATTTCCTGCAATAATATCATCACAGATGCCATTATTATCTACAGGAACTTTAGTCGGATCAAAAGCAAATGCATAATAAATATTCAGGGCACTGAATAGAGAAAGAGCATTAACCTGATACAGTCTTACTTCATCAAAATTTTTAGTAGTTTTAAAATGAAGGAAAATTCTTGTTTTTGTTCCTCCGAATGCCGGAACAGACAATAAAGTAGTATTATTTGAAGATTCCTGAAGAACTCCTGCTTTATAGGTACTGATTCTTAAATTGCTTAAAAGACTTGCCGTAAAAACGCTGGTTCCTAAATCTACATTAAAACCTGTAATGTATCCTGCAGGATAGGTTGTATTTGTATTTCTAACAGAAACTCCGTTTCCGCTTACCAAAGTGGTAAAGCTTCCCATACTAACGCTGTTATCCAAATTGGCATCAATAAGAGGATTTATACTTCCGCTGTAACAAGCCAGACATATTCCGTTTGCATTCAGCGGTTTTGCTTCCACTCCCATTCCCCGAATCGGAGTGTAACCCTGTCCGAAAATCTTCACAGACAGCAGAAACAGCATGAGAAAAGCTGTAATTTTCGCAAATAATTTTTTTGTCATTTTTAATTGATTTTAAGTTTGTGTATTTTTTTAAAGTTGTTGCCACGCGTAAACTCCTGCGGAAATTTTACATCCGTAAAAGTTTCCTGTATTTCCTGATTTGCCATAAACAATGGTTCCTTCATTACTTGCATTACAGTCTGAAGTTACTGGAACACCGGTTGCTTTAATTAAAATTCCTTTACTGATTTCAAGATCAGGAATATTGGTTCCGTTTGGAGTCATATTCACTCCGACGTCTGTAATTGCGGTTCCAATCAAGCCCTGTCCGGAAAAAGCATGGCTAATATTTCCATAAACGGTCTGGTTGGCTATGGTTGCACTGGCACTATTCCCGAAGGCAATTGAACCGGCTGCTCCACTTGCAACATTGGCACTTCCAAATGCGTAATTATTGCTCGTTACATTATTTCCTGCCCCAAAAGCAAAACCTCCGGAATTCACATTGGAATTCCCAATATTAATTCCACTGACATTAGTTCCTGATGTTCCGTTATTATTTCCCAAAACAATGGCATTGGCTCCTGTTGCAAAATTGTTGTTTCCTATTATTTTTGCTCCACTTAAGGCGCTATTTGTAGCTCCGATTGCCACTCCCGGAAAATTAGCCGCCTGTGCAGCAACGGTATTTTCTCTTCCTAAAGCGATATTTGATGATGTATTGTTTGATAATGTATTGTTTGATCCCCATGAAACCGATGCATAAGGCGAGGAAGCATTAGAATTTCCGCCTCTCAGATTTCCATTAACATCGAGAATTGCTTTTACCGTATTGTTTGTTGCTAAAACTAAGCTCTGACTATCTGTTGTTCCTAAAAAGTTACCGGAAGAGACTGCAGTTCCCAAACTTGCCGCAGTAGCTGTTGTTCCTGAATTTCCAGTAATTTTCCAGCCGGAAGGCTGTGGCTGATTTACCTGAATCCATACAGATCCATCAAAATAATAATATCCTGCATTAACCACATTAACCGTCTGAGCCGCCGGAGCAGTATCGGCAGCGGTCACATACACCAAAGCGCCTGTCTGAGCCGTCGTATAACTTTTTGAACGAAGCTGATCTCCTGTAAGCCTCGGCGCAATAATTCCATCAAGCTTACTTGAAACTGAAGGCGAGCCGACTACATCCAGAGTTGCCTGTCCCAGATTAGTATTAATACCTACCTGCGCGTTTACCATGCATCCAAAAATTGCCAGTGCTGACAATCCGAATAATTTGTTTTTCATTTTAGAATATTTGTAGTTTTTTTAAGAATAAATGAAATGAATCTTCAGGTACAAAGATGAACCTGACAATATAATAGCTAATCAATAATGTATTGGCTAATTTATTGTTTGTTTTTCCTGAAAAATTTAGAATTGTTAAAAGGAGCCGGACTTAAAGATAAAAACTTAGCTTTTTTATTAATCCGAATGAGTATAATGCCGTAAAGCATAATCGGGACGTAAATCCCTAAAAGAAAATAATTTGTATCCAAAGTTGTGTGTGTTTTTGAGATTACAAATATACTACATTTTCAATTAAAATATTATTTATCGTTAAATAATTTAAATAAAATTACAATTTAACAAATAATATTTATTTAAAGTATCTTAAAATTACAAATTAATCAACAATATAAATTTATATATAAACAAATTGATTACATAATTGATTATGAATAATCATAAGCAAAGCAGATAAACAATAAAAAAGCCTGAACAAAATGTTCAGGCTTAATATTTTTAAAGTAAACTGGAATTATTTCAATTCTACTTCAGCACCAGCTTCTTCTAATTGCTTCTTAAGAGCTTCAGCTTCGTCTTTAGACACACCTTGCTTCAATGGAGCCGGAGCACCGTCTACGATGTCTTTAGCTTCTTTAAGACCAGCACCAGTTAAATCTTTTACTAATTTAACGATCGCTAATTTAGAAGCACCTGCAGACTTAAGAATTACGTCGAATTCAGTCTTTTCTTCAGCAGCTTCACCTGCACCTCCTGCAGCAACTACTACTGCAGCAGCAGCTGGTTCAATTCCGTACTCATCCTTAAGGATAGCAGCTAATTCGTTTACGTCTTTTACTGTTAAGTTTACTAGCGTTTCAGCTAAATTTTTTAAATCTGACATTGTTGTAATGTTTTTGTTGATTATTGATTATTTTTTGAGTGTAAATTATTCAGCAGCTGGAGCTTCTCCTTCAGCAGCTGGAGTTTCCGGAGTTTCAGCAGCCGGAGCTTCTTCTACTGCAGGTGCAGCTTCTTCAGCTTTAGCTTCTACTGTCTCAGGTTTGTTTTGAAGAGCAGAAACAACTCTCTGGATTGGAGACTGAAGTAATCCGATGATTTCACCGATCATTTCTTCTCTAGACTTGATGTTAGCCAACATTTCTAGGTTATTGTCACCAAGATAGAAAGTTTCCTGAACGAAAGCAGACTTTAACGCCGGCTTCTCTTCTTTCTTTCTGAAATCTCTGATTAATTTTGCAGGAGCACTTGCAGTCTCAGAAATCATAATTGCTGAATTTCCTTTGAAAGACTGGAACATCTCGGAGTAATCTACTCCTTCGATTTGCTCCATTGCTTTTTGTAAAAGTGTATTTTTAACTACTTTTACTTTGATATTTTGCTTGAAAGCCTGTCTTCTGAAGTCAGAAGATTTACCTGCGTTCAAACCTTGTAGATCTGCAACGTAAACTACTTTAGCATCCTGAAGCAAATCTTTGATCTCTTGTATTGCTACAACTTTTTGGTCTTTTGTCATTGTCTTAGGATTTATAATTAGTTAACAGATTTAGTATCGATTGCAATACCAGGACTCATTGTAGAAGAAAGATAAATCGACTTCACATAAGTACCTTTCGCAGCAGTTGGCTTCATTTTGATCAAAGTAGAGATCAATTCCTGAGCATTTTCCTTGATTTTAGCAGCATCGAAAGATACTTTACCAATACCAGCGTGGATAATACCGTATTTATCAACTTTGAAATCAATTTTACCAGCTTTCACTTCAGTTACTGCTTTACCAATTTCCATAGTTACAGTACCTGATTTAGGGTTTGGCATTAAACCTCTTGGTCCTAATACTCTACCCAATGGTCCTAATTTACCCATTACAGCCGGCATTGTTACGATAACGTCAACATCAGTCCAACCATCTTTGATTTTTTGTAGATATTCATCAAGACCTACATAGTCAGCACCCGCTTCTTTAGCTTCTGCTTCTTTATCTGGAGTTACTAAAGCCAAAACTTTAACATCTTTACCAGTTCCGTGAGGAAGAGATACAACACCTCTTACCATTTGGTTTGCTTTTCTTGGATCTACCCCTAATCTTACAGCGATGTCTACAGAAGCATCAAACTTTGCAGTGTTTACTTCTTTTACAAGAGCTGAACCTTCTTCAAGGTTATAGATTCTTCCTTTTTCTACTTTGCTTAAAGCTTCTTTTTGCTTCTTAGTTAATTTTGCCATTTCTTTAAGTTTTAAGCGTTAAAAGTTGGTTTAGTTCCTGTTACTCTTAATCCCATAGATCTTGCAGTACCTGCAACCATAGAAACAGCTGAATCCATTGTAAAGCAGTTAAGGTCTGCCATTTTATCTTCAGCAATCTTTTGAACCTGAGCCCAAGTTACAGCACCTACTTTGTTTCTGTTCGGTTCTCCGGAACCACCCTTGATCTTAGCCGCATCCATTAACTGAATTGCTGCAGGAGGAGTTTTAATAACGAATTCAAAAGATTTGTCTTCGTATACTGTAATTACTACAGGTAAAACTTGTCCTGGCTTATCTTGAGTTCTTCCGTTAAATTGCTTACAAAACTCCATGATGTTCACACCTGCAGAACCCAATGCTGGACCTACTGGTGGAGAAGGGTTAGCTGCGCCACCTTTCACCTGAAGTTTTACCATTTTAAAGACTTTTTTAGCCATTGTTTGTTTTTTAAATTTGAATAATTAATGAGTTTGGAAGCATTATTATTCAGCAGGTTATCCATTCTCACCTTAGATAATCCTACTTTTCGGACTGCAAAATTATGAAATATTTTTGAAATAGCAAACGGAATAGATTGATTTTTAGAAAGATTTAATAAATTATTTTTCACATCACAATTTAACTCTACCGCAAAATATAAGGAGTATAGGATAACCCATACTCCTTATAGTAAAGAATTTTAACTTTAATTGAATTAATAATCATTATACATTGCATGCGCCTGAAAAGAAGTTCCGGAAAAATTACCTCCCTGAACGCAGTTAGCCGCTGCTGCAAAGTCAAAGCATGTACCCAAAATCTCAATACTGTGTGTTCCCGCACCCAGTAAAGTTATATAACTTCCGGTATTATAAAAAATTCCGGTGAGGTTAGTCCCAGTAGATGTACTATTGGTATATGCATTGGAAGATCTAACAACATTGGTTCCATCAACGTTCAGATGTGTTCTTAACAATTTCATTCTGCCGTCTGAAGCAGCAGCTGATAATGTAACAGGTACAGAATAATTGATGATTACAAATGCCGGTTTAGTTAACGTAACAGATTGGTTACTGATACTTACAGGACTAACTGCACCACTGCCCCCAACATTAACACTGGGTAAAGTAGTTAGGCTGAATAATTGTGTCATCTGCTGATTAAGAAGATTCTTTTTTACATAGTCTACGTTTCCATTCGCATCGGAAATCATCACATTATCATAAGAACTATTTGAAGACTGATCGGCTTGGGTTCTTACTCTTAAGGTACCGTTAACATCTAAGGTTCTGGAAGGAGATATTGTATTAACCCCTACTTGTGCATTTGCAAAAAAACTGCAAAGTGAAAAAATAATGATGTTTCTCATATATTTGTTTTAAACCAAAGTTAACACAATATTTAACAAAAAACAAAGCAAAAATGACCAAAATTAAATAAATATTCAATTTTTAATTAAAATATTAATGAAATACACAATACAAATCCATTTATATTAAAAAATACTCAATATTAAAAATTTACATTAAAATTATACTGTAAAAACAATTAATCCCTAAAAAAAGATATAGATTAAATTTTACTGATCAGAATCAGCTTATGATAGTAGAACGAAAAAAGACCGCTTTAAGCGGTCTTGATTTTTATACTCTTAAGTAAATATTATACTTTTTCTACCTGCATGTAGCTAAGCTCCATTGGAGTTTTTCTACCAAAGATCAAAACAGAAACTTCTATTTTCTTTTTATCTTCCAGAATTTTTTCTACGGTTCCGTTGAATCCGTTGAATGGTCCGTCTATTACTTTAACGTTTTCGCCCACTACATAAGGAATTTCAACATCGCTTGCAAACTCGGAAAGTTCATCCATTCTTCCAAGCATTCTGTTTACCTCCGATTTTCTCATTGGAACAGGATCTCCTCCTTTTGTTAAACTTAGGAATGAAATAACTCCCGGAATATTTTTTATAACGTGAGGAATCTCTCCCATCAAATCAGCTTCAATCATTAAGTATCCAGGATAGTAAGGTCTTTCTTTAGGAACTTTTTTACCGTTTCTTATCTGAATAACCTTTTCCATAGGAATAACTACCTGAGTAACGTACTGTTCAAACCCTAAACGTTTGATTTCCGTCTCAATGTAGTTTTTCACTTTATTTTCCTGTCCGCTGATCGCTTTCAGCACATACCATTTCAATTCGCTCATTATTGGGAAAATACTTTTATTATTAATTGAACAAGTTGATTAGCATTCCAATGATGTTGCTGATTGCTTTAGAAAACAATTCATCAACTCCAAAAGTAAATAACGCCA
The DNA here is from genome assembly GCF_003094695.1 of Chryseobacterium sp. HMWF035. Classification (NCBI taxonomy): domain Bacteria; kingdom Pseudomonadati; phylum Bacteroidota; class Flavobacteriia; order Flavobacteriales; family Weeksellaceae; genus Chryseobacterium; species Chryseobacterium sp. HMWF035. Next base: position 60,759 of record NZ_QEHP01000074.1, read on the forward strand.
AAATTACTGTTGCAACAGTTACTACAATTGTAGAAGATTGCAGATCAGACCACTTCGGCCATTCAACTTTATGTCTGAATTCGTTATAAGAACCTTTTAAAAAATCGACAAATGAACTCATAATTGTTATTTGCACGGGCACAAGGATTCGAACCCTGATCAACGGTTTTGGAGACCGGTATCCTACCATTGGACGATGCCCGTAGTTAAAAAAAAGCTTCCGTAAAGAAAGTTCCCTGCGGAAGCTTTTATATTGTGTTAGATGATTAGTCTAAGATTTCAGTTACCTGACCTGAACCAACTGTTCTACCACCTTCTCTGATCGCGAATCTAAGACCCTCGTTAAGAGCGATTGGCTGTAACAATTCTACAGTGATCTCTAAGTTATCACCAGGCATTACCATTTCTACACCTTCTGGTAAGAAGATCTCACCTGTAACGTCAGTAGTTCTTACGTAGAACTGAGGACGGTATTTGTTGTGGAATGGAGTGTGACGTCCACCTTCTTCTTTAGAAAGGATATAAACAGATGCTTTGAATTTTTTGTGCGGCTTCACAGAGTCTTTCTTAGCGATAACCATACCTCTCTTGATGTCAGTTTTTTCAATACCTCTCAACAATAGACCTACGTTATCTCCAGCTTCACCTCTGTCTAGGATTTTTCTGAACATCTCAACCCCTGTAATTGTAGAAGTTAATTTTTCATCACCCATACCTACGATATCTACAGGATCACCAGTGTTGATGATACCAGCCTCGATTCTACCAGTTGCTACAGTACCTCTACCTGTAATAGAGAATACGTCTTCGATTGGCATCAAGAATGGCTTATCTGTATCTCTTGTTGGCTCTTCGATCCACTCGTCAACAGCATCCATCAATTGCTCTACAGACTTGAACCACTTGTCATCAGAATTACCTTCTGTAGCAGCAGTAAGTGCACCAAGAGCAGAACCTTGGATTACTGGAGAGTTATCTCCGTCGAATTCATAAGTAGATAATAAGTCTCTAAGCTCCATTTCAACAAGCTCTAATAACTCAGCATCATCTACCATGTCAACTTTATTCATGAAAACAACGATTCTTGGTACGTTTACCTGACGGCAAAGTAGAATGTGTTCTCTTGTTTGAGGCATTGGTCCGTCAGTCGCAGCACATACCACGATAGCTCCGTCCATCTGAGCAGCACCTGTTACCATGTTCTTTACGTAATCCGCGTGACCTGGGCAGTCAACGTGAGCATAGTGTCTTTTTTCAGTTTCGTATTCGATGTGAGCTGTATTGATAGTAATACCTCTTTCTTTTTCTTCTGGAGCAGAGTCAATTGCAGAGAAGTCTTTTTTCTCAGCAAGACCTTTGCTAGCTAATACAGCAGAAATAGCAGCTGTAAGAGTAGTTTTACCATGGTCAACGTGACCAATAGTACCAATGTTCAAGTGTGGTTTGTTACGATTAAACGTTTCCTTTGCCATGATTTAAAATTATTTATTTATTGTTTTTCAAATTTTCGGTGTGCAAATATAATGAATTTTTAAATACCAAAACCTTTTTATTAAAAAAAGTTTCAATATTCAAATCCAATGAAGTACAAACCTTATATTTCAATGTATTGAGATTGCAAATTTACACATTTTTCTCAATTTAGAAAATCAGCGGTACACCTTTTGGCCAAATAATAAACTATCTCTTTAATTATGAATACAATAAAATTGACTAAAGAATAATATTCAGAAAAAATTACAGTACGCCAAAACCATAATTTATCTTTTATCGTAGATAGAATTACGAACCATTAAAAATAATATATTATGAGAAAATTATTACATTTATGTACCGTACTGTTTAGCATTACCATCCTTTTTTCATGCGATGATTCCGACGATATGATGTCGATGGACATGAATATGCCGGTACAGGGCCCCGATCTTATGGCGTACGGACTTACGGCGAACAATGAGCTTGTGGCTTTCAACGCCAACAATCCTAAAATGTTCAGTTCTAAAACGGCAGTTTCGGGAGTTGTTTCCGGAGAAAAACTGATGAGTATCGATTTCAGACCTGCCACGGGAGAGCTTTATGCGTTATCCAATGCAAGCAAACTGTACATCATCAACACATCCAATGCTTCAGCAAGAGCGGTAAGTACATCGGCATTTTCACCGGCTGTTTCAGGAACGATTGCTTCGATTGATTTTAACCCCACTGTGGATAGAATCCGTTTGGTGAGCAATACGGGACAGAATTTAAGGCTTCATCCGGAAACAGGAGCGGTTGCGGCAACCGATATGAACATTAACGGAGGCGGAACTCCTTCTGTAGCGGGAGTTGCTTATACGAACAGCAAATCCGGAGCTTCAAGCACAGTTCTGTATGATATTGATATGACTTCAGGAAAGTTATTTAAGCAGGATCCGCCTAACAACGGAACACTGGTAGAAGTCGGAAGTTTGGGAACTACTTTTATAGGACAGGCTGCTTTTGACATTAAATATGATAACAGCGTTGCTTTATTAGCTTTAAATAATAATCTGCATTTATTAGATCTGAATACAGGTAAAGCAACCAACATCGGTATGCTTCAGCAACAGATCATTGATCTTGCGATTCCTACAGAACCGGTTGCTTATGCGGTGGATAATTCAAACAACCTTCAGATCTTCAATCCGAACAGTCCGATGCCGGTTTCAAAGGGAATTACGGGACTTCAGAGTGGTGAAAGTATTTTAGGAATAGATTTCAGACCGTTAAACGGACAGCTTTATGCTTTGGGAAGTTCAAGCAGACTCTATACAATTAACTTAGGAACAGGAGCTGCAACTGCAGTGGGAACTTCTCCTTTTGCAACGTTACTTGCCGGAACAGATTTCGGATTTGATTTTAATCCAACCGTTGATAAAATCAGAGTCGTGAGCAACACGGGACAAAATCTTCGTCTTGATCCTGTAACAGGCGGAATAACGGCAGCAGACGGAATGCTGAATCCGGGAACTCCGATGATCGGAGCGGCTGCTTATACCAATAATTTTGCAGGAGCTACTTCAACAACTTTATTCGTTATCGATCATAATACAGACAAATTGTATCAACAAAATCCACCGAACAACGGAACTCTGGTAGAGACAGGTTCTTTAGGAATCAATATTACCAGCGCAAACGGTTTCGATATCGGAAGCATGAGCCAAAAAGCGTATTTACTGGCAACAGTAGGAACGGCAACAAAAGTATACAGCATTAATACTTCAACAGGAGCCGCCACTGCGGTTTCAGATTTCCCCAATACAGTAAGAGGTTTTGCTGTGGGATTAGGATTCTAAACTCATAATAATTATTTCAATAGCGAGAATCGCGGAAAACAAAGTTTTCCGCGATTCTTTTTTAACCGAATGTTTATTAGCCGCAAAGGCAAAAGATTTCGAAAATATATTGATAGTTTATTATTAAGGTAAAGAAAAGAAAACATAAACTCTTTCTTTAAAGTTTTAGTTATCTTATTTAAATATCTTTTGCCACCTGTGGTTAAATAAAAGGTTAAAGTAAAACTTGTCTAAATTTTTTTTATCGCAAAAGATGCAAAAGATTGTAACCCTTTAGTTGTTTAAGTTTACTACTTAAATGGAAAAAAGAGCACATAAGTTAAAAAAATCAAAGATTTTTTCTCTTTGCAGGCTTTTGAAATACTTTAAATAAATCCAATAAAGTCTTTTGTCTCTCTTGCGCTTAAATTTAAAATGAGTTTAAAATATAATTGAAAGAAATGATCAGATCTGTTGAGATTTTTTAGTTCGGTTGAAAATCCAGAAAATAATCGGGAAAATCAGCAGGGTTAAAACAGTTGCCGTTATTAATCCGCCGATAATGACGATTGCCAAAGGTTTTTGAGATTCCGATCCGATTCCTGTGGATAAAGCAGCAGGCATTAATCCGATGGATGCCATTAAAGCCGTCATAATCACAGGACGCGTTCTGGATTTCACCCCATTCAGCAGTGAGCTGTCCAGATCCATTCCGTTTTTAACATTCTGATGAAATTCTGTGATGAGGATGACTCCGTTCTGAATACAGATTCCCAAAAGGGCAATCATTCCCACTCCGGCTGAAATTCCAAAATTAATTCCGGTAACGTGCAATGCGATAATTCCGCCAATTAAAGCAAAAGGTACGTTTGCCAAAACCAGTAAAGAATCTTTTATATTTCCGAAAAGGATAAATAAAAGGAAGAAAATTCCTAAAATACTGATCGGAACAACCTGCGTCAATCGTTTTGAAGCTCTCTGCTGATTTTCAAACTGACCGGTCCATCCTACAGAATATCCGTCCGGAAGATCAATTTTAGAAACAGCTTTCTGCGCATCGGCAATCGTACTTCCCAAATCACGGTCGCGGATGGAAAATTTAATCCCGATGTATCTTTTAATATCATCTCTGTAAATAAATGCAGCTCCGTTGTCTTTTTCAATCGTGCTGATTTCTTTTAACGGAATTTTAGCACCGTCCTGTGTAGGAACCATTAAGGCTGCAATATCATTTTCATCCTTCCTGTACTCCTGCGAATAACGGAGACGGATCGGGAATTTTCTTTCGCCATCAAACATTTCCGAAGCGGTCTTACCTCCGAAAGCCATCTCAAGAACCGACTGCGCATCATCGGGCATTACTCCGTAAGCCGCCATTTTATCCCTGTCGAGGACTACGCTTACTTCCGGCTGACCGATATTTTTAATGATTCCGGCATCTTTTACGCCTTTAATATCCTTTACCTCTTTTAAAACTTTTTCGGCAAGTATATCCAAAGTCTGAAGATTATCTCCGTAAATTTTAATTCCGTTTTCTGCCTTGAAACCGGCTACTGCTTCAGCCACATTGTCTGAAATCGGCTGGGAATAATTGAATGTAATTCCCTGATAATTTCTTAATTTTTTATCGATTTCTTCAATCAGTTCTTCATAGGTGATGTTCCGTTTCCATTCTTCTTTGGGTTTAAGATTCACGGCAAACTGTACGAACCCAAAACCATTCGGGTCGGTTCCGTCATTACTTCTTCCCGTCTGTGCGAGAACATCCGTAACTTCCGGAAAACTCATGATGTCTTTTTTAAGAAGATCGGCTGTATTTAAAGATTCTTTTAATGATGAACTCATCGGCATTTCGGCGGTAATCCACAATGAACCTTCATTTAACTGCGGTAAAAATTCGGTTCCTAAAAATTTGCCTGAAAATAAAGTCACGGCTAAAAACGACAGAGAAACAATTAAGCTGAGCTTTTTATGTTTAAAGGTAAAATTGAATCCTTTTAAAACAATTCTGTCCCAGAAATTCACGAACGGATTATTTTTTTCCTTTACATTTTTATTTAAAAGAATGTGCGAAAGTACCGGAACGAGCGTTAAAGTGAAAATCAAAGCGCCCATTAAAGCAAAACCTAACGTAAAAGCCAATGGCGAAAACATTTTTCCTTCCACTTTCTGGAATGAGAAAATCGGGATCAGGGAAGTAATAATGATGAGTTTTGAAAAGAAGATAGCTTTTCCAAGACCTGTTCCGGTCTGTTTGATCCAGCCTGCTTTTGCCAGTTTATTGAATTTTTCATCACCGTATTTGTGGGCTTTATGGTCGAGCATCACAAAAAGTCCCTCCACCATGACGACCGCTCCGTCAATGATAATTCCGAAATCTACCGCTCCGAGTGAAAGTAAATTTGCGCTCATTCCCGCGAGTTTCAGACATAAAAAGGCAAATAATAAGGATAAAGGAATGATGATGGAAACGATAAGCGTTGTTCTCCAGTCTGCCATGAAAATCAAAACAATCACGGTAACCAGAACAATTCCTTCAATAAGGTTGTGCATTACAGTGTGCGTGGTGAAATCCATGAGGTTATCACGGTCATAAAAAGTGACCATTTTTACATCTTTCGGCAGCACTTTTTCGTTGAGTTCTTTAATCTTTGCTTTTACGCCGACCAAAACTTCACGCGGATTTTCTCCTTTCCGCATCACGACAATTCCTTCAACAGTGTCTTCCTGATGATTGAGTCCCGCCTGTCCTACTCTTGGCATCGAGCTTTCGTGTACTTCTGCAACATTTTTAACGAGAACAGGGTTTCCGCTGTCGTTCTGGATGGTAATATTTCCGATATCGGCAACAGATTTCACCAAACCGATTCCACGCACCACATAAGCCTGTCCGTTTTTCTCAATAACATCACCACCGACATTCAAATTACTTTTTGTAACGGCATCATATACCTGAAGCGGCGTTAAATTGTATTTATCTAATGCTCTCGGATCGATGCTTAATTCGAACACTTTGTCCTGACCTCCGAAAACGTTGATGTCTGCAACACCGGGAACTCCTCTCAAAGCACGGTCGATTACCCAGTTTTGTAAGGTTAACAGTTCTCTGGAATCTTTGGTTTTGCTCTGTAAAGTATACCTGAAAATTTCTCCGGTGGGTCCGTAAGGCGGCTGAACTTCGGGATCCACTTCATCAGGAAGACTCACCGTCCGAAGCTGATTATTGACCTGATTTCTGGCAAAAATATCGTCTACTCCATCGTCAAAAAGAATTTTAACAATAGAAAGTCCGAACATCGTGGTACTTCTTACACTGGTTTTCTTCTGAACCGGACTCATTGCGAGTTCAATAGGTGTGGTAACGAAACGTTCTACTTCTTCGGCACTTCTCCCGTTCCATTGAGTAATAATGACAATTTGGGTATTGGTAACATCGGGAAAGGCTTCAATGGGCATGTTCTTGAAACTTATGAATCCCGAAACCGCCAGAATCGCTACCCAAATAAAGGTGAATGCTTTATTTTTTAACGAAAAAGCAATGATATTTTTAATGAATTTGTTCATGATGGATTTTTTTTGACCTAAAAAAGTCGTTGAATTTGTTTTCTTTTGTTTTTAACGCAAGGAGCGCGAAACTTTTTTGACAAACCATATGTTTTTACGTTTGCAAAGGTGCTTCGACAAGCTCAGCATAAACTATTCACTCAGCGAAGATCTTTTGATTTTAACCATTAAGGATATGTAAGGAGTTAAGAATTATTAAGTGACTTGTAAAAGATTTTAAAAACCGATGTCTAAAATTTTCTTAATTCAACTTAACTTCTTAATTAAAATCTTAATGGTTTAAATAAAATCAGTTATTTAAAGAGCGGTAAATCAACAACTGATTGTTTGTGATTACCTGTTCTCCCTCGGATAGACCTTCGGAAATGTAAGTAACGTCTCCTACCTGTTTCAGAACTTTTATTTCTTTCACTTTTACATCGGTTCTGGATTTATAAATCACCACAAAACTTCTGTTATCATCAAAAATCACGGCTTTGGAAGGAACCGTAAGTGCTGTTTTATTCTCAGAACTTGATACTTTTATCGTTGCTTTACTTTCCGGAATTAATAATCCATTCTGATTATCAAGCACCACTCTCGCCTGCATCGCATTGGTTTGAGGATCAATGATTTTAAAAATTTTATCAATTTTCCCGTCAAAAACCTTATCCGGATACGATAATGTGGAAACCTGTGCTTTCATTCCGAGGCTGATTTTATCAATATCAGATTCATTAACGTTCATGATTGCCCAAACGTTGGTGGTATTGGCAACATCAAAGATATTATCGCTTCGGTCGCTTCTGAGCTGCATATCTTTATTGATGTTCTTCTGAACAATATATCCGCTGATTGGCGCAACAACGCTGTAGATATTTCCTTTTTTTACATTATACACTGTACTCACTGCACTTGCCCGCTGCAACTGATCCTGTGCTTTCTGAAGCTGACTTTTTGCTTCCAGTACATCTCTTTCGGTATTCAGTTTTCCTTCATACATTTCTTTGGCAACGCGAAGATTGTTCTGGGCAACGACTAAATCTGTTTTTGCATCGCTCACATCTTTCTGCACTTCCGCCAATTCTGTACTTCGTATGGTGGCGAGAACCTGACCTTTGGTTACATGATCGCCCAGTTCAACATTAACGCTTAAAACATTTCCGCCGACCAAAGGATAGACATCGATGTAGCTGTTTTTGTCTGCCGAAATCTTTCCGTAGAAATTGTAATCGTCTTCTATATATTTTTTTTCAACTTTTGCTAAATCGATTGAGTTCAGCATGGTGTTGCTCAGTTCAAAACCTTTTTTTGCCTGCGGTTTTGCTTCTTCCTCTTTTTTGGAGCAAGATAAAACAGACAGGACAATAATTACCGGAATTATATAATTTTTCATGTTTAATAGAAGATTTTCGTTTGTACTAGTTGATTCAATTTTTCTGCAGACTGCATGATCCCGTTTTTCATATCATAAATCTGAAGTGCCGTTTCGCGGTAACTGTCCATAAAGTCTGTAAATTCAATAAGACTGATGTTGCCTTTCCTGAAATTATTCAGCATCCCATTGTAGACCAGTTCCATATTATTAAGATCGGTAGATTTAATCTGGCTGAGCTGATCGTATTGTGTTTTCCAGATTTTGTAAGCCGACTGCACTTTTGTTTCGAGATTCAGCTTCTGAAATTCTGCATTTTTCTGATTCTGCTGAATGGCAAAATTCGCTTTATCCATATTTCCTTTATTGGATTTCCAAAGCGGAAGAGGAATTCCGACCATCAGATTGACTTCATTTTTGAAAGTTCCGCCATTCTGGTCCCACCCTGCTCCGAGATTAAGATCAGGAACGTTTAAAGATTTCTGCCATTGCGCATATAATTTACTGTTGTCGATCAATTTTAAATTATATTGATAATCGGCATTGTTTTCAAGTGCTTTTTTCTGAAGTTCCGCTTCATCGCCGAAAGGCTGAGCGGCAAGAATTTCTTTCGCTTCGGAATCGGAAAGCTGCGGTTCTATATCTTCAGTAACTCCAGTAAGAAGTTTCAGAGTCTGTTCAAATTCAAGAATATTTTTATTGATTCCTACTTTATCGTTATTTAACTGAATGACAATACTCTGTAATCGGACTTCATCTTTCAGCGAAACATTTCCTTTGGCAGACTGTATTTTGTAGGCAGCCAGAAGATCGTTCATGTAACCCAATTGCTTATTGGTATTGTCGAGTTTTAGTTTTTCGTAGTAAAGTTCAAAGTAAGTGGAACGAAGTTGGGATTTGAGATCTACCAAAAGCTGGGCAAACTGAAGCTGCGCAAGTTCTTTATTGGATTTTGCGAAGGCAATTTCATTCTTTTTTTTGCCTCCCATGTAAATTAACTGGGTTACCTGCGCTCCTTTTGCGTGTCCCGCATCGAAAACTTTTCTGTCTTCGGGGTTGTAAGCATTGATTTGTCCGCTTAGCTGCGGAAGTTCCCAGATTTTAGCCTGCAAAATATCTGCATCAGCCATGTTGATGTTGTACTGTTCGGCGAGCAGTTGTAAATTGTTCTTCTGGAAAGCTTCTTCGCAATCCCGAAGCGACATTTGCTGTTGTGCCGTCATGAATGAGGAAATGACGATGAACAGCCCTGCAAATTTGTTCATTTTATTGATTTTATGATACAAAAATGCCTTTCTGCTATTAAAATGCTCTTAAAGAATGCTTAAAAAAAAATTAAATTTGTTAAGCAACAATCCATAATTCTCTCATTTAAATTAAGTTATGAGTTCATTATAGTATTAATTCAATTCATGTAAACGCTATGTTTGCAAAGATTTATTTAAAATTTTTGGGAATATTTTCGTTCTCAAGAACCGAATTACGTAAATGTTTTTAGATTAATTTAAAAAATTATTTCACAAAAATCACACTGAACTTATTGAGGAGATCTGCTAGTCATGGTCGGAAGATTTTTTTTATTATTTTGAATAATGTTTTTTTTAATTTAACTATTTGATTTCCAATTAATTGTATTTCTGTTTTGGTTTT
>NZ_QEHP01000075.1:0-1714 GCF_003094695.1 Chryseobacterium sp. HMWF035
TTTGTGTACCGCAAAAGTTCTGGATCTGGCAGAGTATGATAAACATACTAATGAATGTGAGATAGGTGTTGTCTATTTTTCAGAGATTGTATTTGATCGTTCTAAAAGAAGTGCATTAGTTTTTGTTGACCATCGTATAAAAAAAGATTATTACGGTAGAAATGCTGTATTTAAACTAAGATTGCATGATAATTATTGGGAAATAGAAGATGTTATGCTAGTGTCAACTTCCTAATTTTCACCTGATAGCGCGGATTTGTAATCCGTGCCTGTAAAGACAACAAAAACTTTGCAATCCGCAAAGTTTTTGTTTTAGAAAGCGTTATTTTTACGATATTATAAGATTCATAAAGTAGAGAGAAAAGGATGAAAGAGGTATTTTAAGGTGGCAAGAAATTGTGCAGATTTAGATAGTATATACTGAAATGGGTGGATATCTTCGAGATAAACTTGGTCCTCCAACTTTACATATGGATGCAGGAGGCGATATTGATACTTTTATCAAGAAATTTGAAGCTTACAAAAATTTCAAAGGAGTCATATATATAAAATCTCATGCAACAGATACCTATGGTGCTTCAGGACATGTAGATTTAATATATTCTGATTGGGGAAATGACCCTCATATATATCAGTCAGATCAAGAATTAGATGATTATTTGGAATCGAGGGACGGAAGAGGAATAAGTAGATGGTTTAGTAATGGAAAACTAGAAGTTTCGGTTTGGATAACGGAATATGAGACAGATAAAAGCAAAAAATAAGTTTAAATTCCTATTCTTATTCTTATTGGAATGTAAAGAAAAGAGGGAACCGATTCCAATCGATGAAATAAAAGTTTATATATCTCCAAAGTATGAAATAAGATTGGATAGATATGAAGATTTTTTAGATTTTTCATATGATTGTGATGTATTAAAAGAAAAGAAGAAGTTTTCAGAAAGCTATAAGAAGATGATGTATATTCTTAACAAAAAAAAATGGAAATATGATTTTATAAGTGTTGAACATATTCAAGGTTGTACACAACTGAATCAAGACTTAAAAAAAGATTTTATAGAATTAAACAAAAGAATTTATAATAATAAAGTAAAATTTAATTATGAAGATGGGGTATTATTTATAGTACCCCAATAGCGCGGATTTGTAATCCGTGCCTGTACTAAAACAAAAACTTTGCAGATTGCAAAGTTTTTGTTTTAGTAAAACAGTAATTATATATCTTGTGTATGCAAGTAATGTGGAGGAAAAGGAAATCTACTGGTTCTATCCGGATCATTTTGATTAGTGGATAATGTGGCGAAGTAATCAGAATTTCGAGAAGTGTTTAAAGAGAGATTTGGTGTAGATGATAAAATTATACGGAAAATGCTCAAAGATGGAGATGGGTCCACTGTTATAATGAATGAAAGTTTAAATGATTTGGCGAGTTTTGATCCAGATAAGCCCAATGTTATTAATATAGATTCTGGTGTAGTAAACACGGTTTCAAAAAATAAAGGAAATAAAAAGTATATTGATAATTTAGCAGAAATGATAATTCATGAAGGTGGTCATTGGGTAGACTATGCAATTGACCATATTTCCGAGGAATTTACCCCAGGTTTTAGGACGGGTCTTCATTCAAAAAGTGGTATGCCAGATGCGGGAGATAATTGGGAACTTATTTATTTTAAAACAGATACTCAATCTGCTGCTTCTGATCGTGATATAA
>NZ_QEHP01000076.1:0-8618 GCF_003094695.1 Chryseobacterium sp. HMWF035
AGAAGAATGCAATTTATAAATACAAGATATACTTAAAAGATATGCTTCCTCTATTAAGAGCCAATGTTGATTTAAGCGAAACGGTTTATTATTTGATTTATAAATATAGAAATTTATATTATCATTTCTGTATAGTTGATGGAGGTTTTATGATAAGAATTGAAAAGAATTTACCAAAGCAAATAAATGCTAAATAACAATATCTTGTTCATTTAATATTTTGTAATTCAACATTATGTTAAAATATCATTAAACACAGATAAAGAAAATAATTCCTTTAAACAAGTATATTTATCAGGATTTTTATTTCAGCAGTAAATTTAATTTTACTACTTTTGGAAGCAGTAAAAAATAGTAAAAAAACAGTAAGAAAGAGGCGTTGTTTGAGTAATTTATAAAATGCAACTTATTGATAATCATTTACTATTGAAATATGTGTAACTTATCAAATTTTATTATAATAATGGAAGAATTAGATCTTATAGTAGAGTCTGTACAGCAGGACATGGAAGCAGCTATTAAGCACCTGGATCATGCATTTCAGAGAATCAGAGCGGGACGTGCGTCTACAACAATGGTTCAGGATGTGATGGTGGAATATTACGGAGCATTAACTCCAATTAATCAGGTTGCCAATGTTTCTATTCCCGATGCAATGACGATTTCTATTCAACCTTGGGATGCAAAAGCCATTAATGATATTGAAAAAGCAATCATCAATTCAAATTTAGGTTTTGCACCTTCTAATAACGGGATCAACATTATCCTTAATGTACCGCCTTTAACGGAGGAAAGAAGACGTGAACTGGCAAAGCAGGCTAAGTCTGAAGCAGAAGATACGAAAGTAGTCGTAAGAAACGCAAGACAGAACGGTCTGAAAGAGCTTAAAAGACTGGAAGGAGTTTCTGAAGACATCATTAAAGGTATTGAAGCAGATATTCAGACGCTTACCGACAAATATGTAAAAGCTTGCGACGAGCATCTTAAAGTAAAAGAAGCTGAAATTATGAAAGTATAATTTTCGGCTCCTGAAAATATAAAAAGCGGTTTCATTTTGAAGCCGCTTTTGTTTTGGGTACAGTTTAAAGACAATTGATTTCTCCTTTTCTGTCTTTATTTTTAAGGATTAAATTATAGTTTTTCATCAGATCGGAAATGTTGCATTTTGTTTCTTTATTCGGAACCGAATCAGGATTTTTATTATTTCCTTTTGAGCGAATCGTATAATTTTTTTCGAGGCACTGAATGTCTTTATCGTTTAAAACGTAGATTCTTTTTTCATTGATATCATCTTTCGTTTCGGGTTTTTCGGGCGTTCCGCCTTCATCAAAATTCCATACCGTTTCCTCTTTAAAAATGAAAAATACGCTGTTGTTTTTTACATAATATTTTGTGGATGAAGAAAAATGACTGTGTTCTGCATAAGAATCTTTAACCATTCTGAGATCTTTGTTTTCATAATACAAAACAACTTCACCTTCTTTTTCGTTGCAGTTATACGTGAATTTCGTTGAGTCCATTTGTTTCGCAGACAAAAGCTTGTTTACAATTGCATATTCTTTTTTAATATCTTCAATGGAGGTAATGGTATCATTCGATTTTTCCGAAACTGTATTCATGGTTGTATTATCAGTCATTGAATTATTTTGAAAGTTTTCGGCATTTTCTTTTTTACAGGAAACAATGGCAAGAAAACCTAAACTGAAAAGAAGTATTTTCATAAAAGATGATTTAGATAAATCGTACTGCAAAAAACATGCGCAAAACTTATTTAAATCATCGCAAAGTCGCAAAATATTCATTAAATTTGGTCTTGTCTTAAGGTGGAAAAATTTTATCTAAAATAAAATTAAGCCTCATCCTTATTGAAAATCTTTGATTTTCTTGCGCCTTAAAGATTTGAGATTAATAAAAATCTTGCTTTTTTGTACTTTTTGACAACAATATTTCCATTAATAAAAAACTAAAATAAAAAAGCAGCTCCAAACTGAAACTGCCGTAAAAATATTTTAAATTGATTATTTACAATTTTCGTTATAATCGTAGATCACTTCATTCACGATCGAAAGATTGTCTGCCATCGCATTATCGATTTCATTTCGGATGAATTTTCCTAAACCCGATCTCTTTTTGGTATCATTTTTTAAAGAACCGTATTCTCCTTTTGTTACTTTAGCTTTCACAACAGGGCAGTCTGCGGTAATGATTTTTGCCTTTGCAACATTCAGTTCTTCCGGTTTTCCGCCTTTTTTGGAATACACATACGCCGGATTTTCTCTCATTCTTTTGTTTTCCTCGTCTGCAACAGCGATTTGTCCGCCTGCTGAGAAAGTAGTCGGGAATCCGTATACTTTGTACACTTTAATTTTTCCGTCTGCCACAACTTCTGCAAACTGATTGCTTTTTGTAAGGTTGTTGAAAGCTTTTAAACCACCACTTAAACCTCCGTTCTGGGTGTTGTACGCTTCTTTGGTGTTCGTGTATTTTATCGTCTCAAAAACTCTTTCCGTATTGTTGTCGATCGCCATATAACCTTTAAGATCATCAACATCATACGTTTTGAACTTTTGCTTTTTCTTTGAATTGTCAACGTCCGAAGTTGCAATGAATTTCACTTTTTTCTGATTCGTCCACGGATTCATTTCGTCTCCGGCAAGTCTTACAATACCTTCGATCTTTTTCCCGCTTTTATCAATAATGTATCCCGGCTTTTCCCCGATTCTCATTTCGTATTCCGTATTGTCTTCCTGCGCATACGCATTGAAAGAAACGATACTGAATAAGCCAATCAATAATAATTTTCTCATATAAAACTGTTATAATTTTTGACAAAGATAATTTTTTATAGCTGAAATGAAATTGAAATTTATTTTTTAACATACCACAAAAAAATCCGGAGAAAATTCCGGATCTTTTATATTGTATAGGGTACAGCTTATTATTGATACCTTTTGTGTTCTTGATTCTTTACAAAAAGTTTGATAACAGGCTTGAAAGCCGCTTTGTATTTCTCGGCATCAAACAGTTGAGAATCCGTCAGTGCTTTGTACGTCATCCATACTCCGAAAGGAAACAATACCAGATTCGGAACCCATGCTGCAAGATAAGGATTGATCTTTCCGGACCACGCCATATTTTCAAAACCTACATTAATCACGTAGAAAATAATGAAAATAACAATTGCAATCACTACAGGAAGTCCCATTCCTCCTTTTCGGATAATGGAACCCAAACTCGCACCGATCAGAAAGAAAATGATGCAGGTGAAAGAATATGTCACGATTCTTTGCTGATAAATCACGACTTTGCTGTAATATTTTACGCCGGGATCAATCTCATTATTTTTTCCTTCAAGTGTGCTTTTCAGGTTATCAAGACGGTTATAAGCATTATTGATGATCTCCAGTTTTTTATCCCCTTTCACCGTATCAAGCTTAATAATCTGCTTCGGTTTTGCCTTTGCGCTGTTCTGTTTGGTGTCCATATAACTTACCACAGAATTGGTCTGTCCCAAAACATCGCTGCTTACATTGGTGAAGAATTTCTGATTGTCTTTTTTCGTTTTATCGATTGTGGTATTCAGTTCATGGAACGTTTGGAAACGGTAATCATCTGTAATTTTTTCTTCTTCAATGGCTTTGTTAATGATCTCACTTACGTCGAAGTGAAGCGTTAATGTATCAAATTTAATCACCTGATCGGGCTGTTTCAGACGGACATCTTCCCCTCTTCCGGCAAAATTGTCTTCGTAAACAAATCCGTTAAACAGTTTAAGCTTTAAATAATTTGTATTTTCTGCCGGAGCAAAAACACCTTTCTGGGCAATTACGGTCTGCTGATTTTCGTAAGAGCTTGCTTTTTTATGAACAAAAACACCTTCTATATTTTCATCATTTTTACCATAAATTTTATCGAATTTCACCATGTTTCCGGGAATCTGATCGATAAACTGTCCCGGTGTGAAATTCAGGGCAGGTTTGGTCTGCGCAATATTGAAAAGCATATTTTTTGCCTTCCTCTGAAAATCCGGAATGATATTGTTGGAGAAAAAATACAGCATGATGGAAAGAACAACGGTTACTCCCAAAAGCGGCATCATCACTCTCGTGAGCGAAATTCCTGCGGCTTTCATGGCGGCAAGTTCATACCGTTCCCCGAATTCCCCGAAAGACATAATGCTCGCCAGAAGAATCGTGAGCGGTAAAACCATACTGATCACACTTACCCCGAGGTAAAAAAGAAGTTTCATGATTTGCCAGTAGCTCAGTCCTTTTCCCATAAACTGACCCAGCTGAATCCAGATAATGTTCACAATAAAGATGAAAAACAATACGCTGAATATAAAGAAAAACGGTCCGAAGAAGGTTTTTATAATATATCGGTCTAGTATTTTTAACATTCGCCAAAATTAAACAAAAAGCCACAAAGTTTTCTTTGCAGCTCTTATATTTTATGAAATTTTTATAATTAAAAGCAAATCCGCATATTCGCTTATCTGCTGATTATTTTTAAAGTTCTGTGGTCAGGTAATTTTTGTATTTGTTTTTATCAAATGTAAACATTCCCGGATCCAAAGTCTGGTTTTCCTTGTACTCTTTAATCGCAATTACGGCAAGGTCTTTATTGTTTCCGTGTTGTTCCAGTTTTACCATCTGTTTTTTTGCAGAATCTACAAAAAGATAAACGTATTTTATGCCGTTGGATTTTACCGGAGTTAATTTAATGAAATCCGCATTTACACCATCTACATTTTTCTTTCCTCCGTACGTTACATTATAATCTTTTCTGTAAGTAGAAAGATAGTTGATAGGGGAGAACATAGAGCTGCTTCCGTTAGGTTTCGCTACCGTAACTTCCATATCTTCTGTGTTGATGTTGTAGATTTTACTTCCGTCGAAGATCTGCTCCGTTTCCATGATCTTCAGTTTGTATTTATCTCCGGCAGCATAATAAATTCCGGGTTCCGATTTATCTACTTTTCCGTTGGTTCCGCTTCCGAACGAAAATTTGAAGTACGAATTTTTCTTAGAGTTATAATTAGCTGTAATATCATCAAGGATTTTTTTTGCCTTTGCATCAATCTTCTGTGCATTCGTAAATCCGACCGCTCCAACTACCAAACTGCTTACTATAACTTTTGAAATAATATTTTTCATTTTTATTAAATTCTTTAATCTTTAGACTTTCTTTAATGTTAAAAGTTAAACTGAGATTTCTCTTTAACTGCGCAGATCTTCCAAAAACTGTTCCAATTACTAAATCTTATTTTTGGTAAGTAAGTAGGAAATTATAGATAGCGTTTTTAAAAGATCTTTTAAGATTGTTACCGGCTGAACCTCCGAAATTTTTAAAATGCCCTGTACTTTCGTAGTTCTTTCCATTCGTATTGAAATTAAGTTTTGTGATCATATCGGTAAGAGATAATCCGAAATGCCAGTTAATATCAAGAATTTTCACATCAATACTTGCCTGAGAAATATGATCTGCTGTCTTTAGATTTAAATGGGTTTCTTCTGCCAGTTCTGCGACCGCCTGTTTAAACACTTCACTAACATCCGGATTTGAAGGATATCCTGAATGAGGACCTGTTACATTTATATATTTAACACTTGCGGAACTTAAAGTAAAGACCATCATTTTCTCTTGAAAAAATTCCTGCCTTAAATCATTTTGGGTGTAATTCTCCACCGATCCGCAACCGATTGCCGAAAACAGCAACAGTCCATATACAATTTTTTTCATAGGTAAGGGTTTATTAGTTTTTCAGATCATCTAAAAACTGTTCGAGGGAATGAAGATCACTAATGAGAACCTCTCTAGCTTTTGCCCCGTTAAATCCGCCAACAATTCCGCTGGCTTCCAGTTGATCCATAATTCTTCCCGCTCTGTTGTAGCCCAGTTTCAGTTGTCTCTGAAGCATGGAAGTAGAACCTTGCTGGGTAGAAACAATAATTCTTGCTGCATCTTCGAACAAAGCATCTTTTTCGTTCGGATCGAAAGCTCCAACTGTACTGGTGGAATCTTCAGAAACATATTCCGGAAGGATAAATGCGGAAGCGTACCCTTTTTGTTCCCCGATAAATTCTGCAAGTCTTTCCACTTCCGGAGTATCAACGAATGCACACTGAAGTCTTAAAATTTCATTTCCGTTAAAATATAGCATATCTCCTTTACCAATCAGCTGATCTGCTCCCGGAGAATCCAGAATCGTTCTGGAATCCACACTGGAAATTACTCTGAACGCTGCTCTTGCAGGGAAGTTCGCTTTAATCATACCTGTAATTACATTTACGGAAGGTCTTTGTGTAGCAACAATTAAGTGGATTCCCACCGCTCTTGCCAACTGAGCCAATCTGGCAATCGGTAATTCAACTTCTTTTCCGGCAGTCATAATTAAATCTGCAAATTCGTCCACCACCAAAACAATGTACGGTAAATAACGGTGACCGTTTTCCGGATTCAGTTTTCTTTCTGTGAATTTTTTATTGTATTCCTTTAAATTTTTACAGAATGCATTTTTAAGCAAATCATATCTCGTATCCATTTCAATACAGAGAGAATTCAGCGTGTTGATTACTTTATTCGTATCGGTAATGATCGCTTCTTCTGCATCCGGAAGTTTGGCAAGATAATGTCTTTCGATTTTTGAATATAATGAAAGTTCCACTTTCTTAGGATCTACCATTACAAATTTCAGTTCGCTCGGATGCTTTTTGTATAATAGTGAAGTAAGAATCGCATTAATCCCGACCGATTTACCCTGTCCTGTTGCTCCCGCCATCAGTAAGTGAGGCATTTTGGATAAATCTGCCATGAAAATTTCATTGGAAATAGTCTTTCCGAAAACCACAGGAAGATCCATATCCGTATTCTGGAATTTTTGCGAAGCAATCACCGAACGCATAGAAACCATCGTCGGATTTTTTCTCGGAACTTCAATCCCGATGGTTCCTTTTCCGGGCATTGGTGCAATAATACGGATTCCCAAAGCGGAAAGATTCAGGGCGATATCATCCTGCAGTTTTTTGATCGCTGCTACACGGATTCCCGCTTCCGGTACAATTTCATATAAGGTTACAGTCGGTCCTATCGTCGCTTTAATTTCGGCAATTCCTACATTAAAGTTTTTCAGCAATCCGACAATTTTATTTTTGTTTTCTTCCAGTTCGTCTTTGTTGATCGAAATTTCTTCGTTTCCGTAATCTTTCAGCAATTCAACAGGCGGCATCTGGAATTTGGCAAGATCCAGTTTATGATCGTACAATCCATGTTTGTCTACCAATTCCTGAGATTTTTTATCGGCATCATCCAGAATATCGATAACCGGAGCTACTTCTACATTAAATTTAATATTTTCCTGAGGCGCAGCCGCAGTAACTGTACTTACCGGAATAGAAGGCGTCATATCAAAAGCCTGTTCCGGACTTGAAGTCGGAACTTTAGGTCTGGAGTCGAGATTTAAATTGATGGAGTTTGAAAAATCATTTTTAGGTTCCTCATCAAAAGACGTTTTATTCGGCGTTACAATCGGATCCAAATTGCTGGATACCGGAACTTCCGGAAAACCTTTCGGAACTTTTACAGGTTCAGGCTCCGCCATTTTGGGAGCCGGTTTTTCTGCAACTTCCGTTACTTTTATTTTAGGTTGTTCTTCTTCCTGTTCTGTCGTTTCAATTTCCTCAATCAGTTCTTCATCCGCTTCAAAATTTTCATCAGAACTCGGCATCATCGATCTTACTTTTCCGATGGTATTTTCGTTGATGTCATTTAATTTAGACTTGATAGAACTCGGACGAAGATTGAATTCTAAAATAAAATACAGAGCAATACTTGCAATTAAAACCAGCCAAAGACCATAAGAACCAATAATCGTATTCAGAGACTCCATGATCTGATATCCGTAAACTCCGCTTAAAACACCCTGTCCTTTAGTAATCGCTCCAAACAGAATCGGAAGCCAGCAAATGAAAAACAGGGAATGACCTACCGTTTTCCAAGGTTTGAACATTTTCTTTTTCAGGATAACGGTTCCGAAAACCATAAATAAAAAGGCAATGATGAATGAAGCTACCCCAATACTTTCGAAAATAAATATATTTCCAAGCCAGTCGCCCAGCTTTCCGAAAAGATTGGAAGATTTTATTGTTTTATCGAGCATCGTTCCTGCCTGACTCTGATCTGCCTTCCAGTTCATCAGGTAAGAAACGAACGAAAAAGTAAGCACTACAGAAAAAAGAATGAAAGTAAGCCCGAAGAATACTCTTGGCTTAGATAAAAATTTGCCCTTATCAGGCGATTCAGTCGGTTTGTTTTGTGTGTTTTTATTCATAATGTCAATTGGCAAATTTAATGTTTTTCCTACATTAAACGGATGCTCATAAGCTTAAAAAAGTAACTAATTTTCCTTTATTTCAAAAGAATTTTTGGATTGATTTGGTTTTGATGATTAAAAATATTTAAAATAAAATGAACTGGGAAAAAATAATTCATCATTTTTTGCTGTTTTGAAAATTTGAATCAAATAAAAATTAAAAATTTGGAAAAGATAGAGCTTGTCAATCAAATTTATAGCTTTTATGAATCCAATTTCAGATATTTTTTAAATTTAAATTTTCCTT